>NZ_JBFTRJ010000012.1:0-219803 GCF_056399465.1 Variovorax sp. 01N425
CACGTCACGCCCGAGATGCGCATCTACAAGGAAGAGATCTTCGGCCCGGTGCTCTCCTGCGTGCGCGTGGCCAACTTCAAGGACGCGGTCGACCTGGTCAACGACCATGAATTCGGCAATGGCGTGAGCTGCTTCACGCGCGACGGCAATGTGGCGCGCGAGTTCAGCCGCCGCATCCAGGTGGGCATGGTCGGCATCAACGTGCCGATCCCGGTGCCGATGGCATGGCACGGCTTCGGCGGCTGGAAGCGCAGCCTGTTCGGCGACATGCATGCCTACGGCGAGGAAGGCGTGCGCTTCTACACCAAGCAGAAGTCGATCATGCAGCGCTGGCCCGAGAGCATTGGCAAGGGCGCCGAGTTCGTGATGCCCACCGCCAAGTAAAAGGTGTGACGGCCGGCACGGGGGCATGCCGGCCTGCCCCGGCTAACGAAAGCTGACTTGCTCCGCGGCGCAGGAGCGGCCAGACTTGCGCATGACCCGGTGCCTGCACCCATGACAGCAAGCAAGAGAGCCGCACGAAAACTTTCGGCCGTGCCGTCGACCTTGCGGATCCCGCTTGCCGCGCGCGCTTCCGGCGACGCGATGTTTCCGCAGATGGCCGTGCGCGACGCCTATGCCGCGTCGATCCTCGAGAAGATCCGCGACGAAGGCCATCCGCTGCCTGAGGACCGGGCCACCATCTACAGCATCCTGAGCCGCACGCGGCGCTTTCGCAGCCTCGCGCAGGAGTTCCTCAAGCAGCACCCGGGCGGCCGCGTGGTGAACATGGGCTGCGGCCTGAGCCACTACTTCCAATGGCTGGACGACGGAAGGTCGCGCATGACGGATGCCGACCTGCCCGAGGTGATGGCGCTGCGCCGCGAGCTGATCCCCGAGACCCATCCGCGCCACGATGCGCGCGACCTCGACCTCACGTCGCCCCGCTGGTGGGACGAACTCGAGCTGCCGCGCACGCGCCAGGCACAGCCGGTCTTCCTCTTCACCGAAGGCGTCCTGATGTACCTGCAGCCGCAGCAGGCGCAGGCCGTGCTCGCGACCTTCGGCGAGCGCGCGCCCGCGGGCTCGGTGCTGGCCTTCGATGCCGTCTGCTGGCTCGCCGTGGGCCGCGCCGCGCAGCATCCCTCGCTGCGCGCCACCGGGGCGCAGTTTCATTGGGGCCTGCGCCGGGCCGCCGAACTGACGCAGCCCCATCCGCGCCTGCGCCTCGACGCCACCTACCGCGTGTTCGAGGGCATCGGCCTGGCCTACACCCTGTTCGCGCCGCTGGTGCTGATGCTGGTCGGCGTGCCGCTCTATGCGGTCTACGCGCTGGGCGTGGCCGACACCGCCGATGACGGCGCCGATACATAAAAGCACAAATTTCTCAGGTCCCGGCCTTGTCCGGCTCGCGCTGCGCAGCTTGGCTGACGCGCCAAACCCCGCGGTCGCGGCATGCTCCCTGCTCTTGTGCGTGGAAAATCCCCGGCGCCGGCTGCATTAGGATGGTTTCTCCGGCCGCATCGCCTTCCGTGCATCCTTTTTTTTCGTACTCCACACGACGTACTCCCAAGACCGCAACCCTCAAGAAACACATGCTTGATCGCCGATCCTTCCTTGCCGCAGGTGGTGCCGCCGCCGCACTCGCCGCCCTTGGACTGCCCGAAGAGGCACTGGCCGCCAACGGCCTGAAGCTGAGCCAGCCTTCGCCCTTCTCGTTCGACCGCCTGGTGGCGCAGGCCAAGCGCCTGGCCGGGCAACCCTATGCCGCCGCCACGCCGCTCGCGCCCGAGGTGCTCGAGAAGATCGACTACGACGCGCACGGCAAGATCAAGTTCGACCCGGCCAACGCCCTCTTCCGCGACGGCCCGGGCGCCTTTCCCGTCACCTTCTTCCACCTCGGCCGTTTCTTCCAGACGCCGGTGCGCATGCACGTGCTCGAGAACTCCGATGGCGATGCCTTCGCGCGCGAGGTGCTCTACAGCCCTTCGTACTTCTCGATGCCGCCCGACAGCCCGGCGCGCGCGCTGCCGGCCGGCGCGGGCTTTGCGGGCTTTCGGCTGCAGGAAAGCCGCCTGGGCGACCAGGGCAAGCTCGACTGGCAGAAGAACGACTGGGTGGCTTTTCTGGGCGCCTCCTACTTCCGCGCGATCGGCGAGCTCTACCAGTACGGCCTGTCGGCGCGCGGCCTGGCGCTCGACGTGGCGGTGCCCGACAAGCCCGAGGAATTCCCCACTTTCACGCGCTTCTATTTCGAGACGCCGGCCGCCAACAACACCACCTCGATGACCGTCTACGCGCTGCTCGAAGGGCCGAGCGTCACGGGCGTGTTCAAGTTCGTGATGCAGCGCGGCAAGGCCGTGATCATGGACATCGACGCGCGCGTTTTCCTGCGCCGCGACGTCTCGCGCCTTGGCCTGGTGCCGCTCACCTCGATGTACTGGTATTCGGAAACCATCAAGCCCACCGCCATCGACTGGCGCCCCGAGGTACACGACTCCGACGGCCTGGCCATCTGGAACGGCGCGGGCGAGCGCATCTGGCGCCCGCTCAACAACCCGACGCAGACGCGCGCCTCGGCCTTTGCCGACACGCGGCCGCGCGGCTTCGGGCTGCTGCAGCGCGACCGCGCGTTCGACAACTACCAGGACGGCGTCAACTACGAGAAGCGCCCGAGCCTGTGGATCGAACCGCTGGGCGACTGGGGCGAAGGCTCGGTGCAGCTGATCGAGATCCCGACCGACGACGAGATCCACGACAACATCGTCGCCTTCTGGGTGCCCAAGGCCGACGCCAAGGCGGGCGCGAGCTACAGCCTGCAGTACCGGCTGCACTGGACCGACCAGGAGCCCTTTCCCTCGCCGCTCGCGCGCTGCGTGGCCACGCGCATCGGGCGCGGCGGACAGCCGGGCCAGCCGCGCCCGCCGGGCGTGCGCAAGTTCATGGTGGAGTTCGTCGGGCAGCCGCTCACCACCGTGCCCTTCGGCGTGAAGCCCGAGCTGGTGCTGACGGCGCCGCGCGGCAAGTTCTCCTACGTCTTTGCCGAGGCCGTGCCCAACGGCGTGCCGGGCCACTGGCGCGCCCAGTTCGACTTCACGCCCGAAGGCAACGAGCCGATCGACATGCGGCTCTACCTGAAGACCGGGGACAAGACGCTCACCGAAACCTGGCTGTTCCAGTTCCAGCCAGGTTGAGTTCTCGAGATCTGCCGCTCAGCGCTTCTTGACCGACACCAGCTCGACTTCGAAGTTGAGCGTGGCGTTCGGCGGAATCACGCCGCCCGCGCCGCGCGAACCGTAGGCAATCGATGGCGGGCAGGTCAGCTTGGCCTTGCCGCCGGGCTTCATCTTCTGCACGCCCTCGGTCCAGCAGGGGATCACGCCGTTGAGCGGAAACTCGGTCGGCTCGCCGCGGCTGTAGGAGCTGTCGAATTCCTTGCCGCTGTCGGGGAAGGTGCCGCGGTAGTGCACCTTGACCACGTCGGTGGCGGCGGGCGATGCGCCGGTGCCTTCCTTCAGCGACTGGTAGACCAGGCCGCTTGGCGTGGTGACCGGCGCCGATTGCGCCCAGGCGGCGGACACCGCGCACAGCGAGACCAGGGCGGCACAGAACAGAGACAAGGAAGAAGAGGAAGACTTCACTGAACACCTCGGGAGATTGAAAAGCACGATTATGGCCAGCGATGGAACGGGCCTTGCTTTGCCGGATACGCACTGTCAACATCCGCAAAAAGAGGAAGCCCCATGCAGCCCACCGCAGTCACGCCGGTCGCAGCCACTGTTCCCACAGGCACCGGCCATCTGAAGAAGGTCCTCGGCCCCATCCAGCTCTGGGGCATTGCCGTGGGCCTGGTCATCTCGGGCGAGTACTTTGGTTGGAGCTACGGCTGGAACACTGCCGGCACGCTCGGCTTCCTGGTGGCCACGGTGCTGGTGGCCACGATGTACACCACCTTCATCTTCAGCTTCACCGAGCTCTCCACCGCCATTCCGCATGCGGGCGGCCCGTTTGCCTATGCGCGCCGCGCCTTCGGGCCGACCGGCGGCTTCGTGGCGGGCTTTGCCACGCTGATCGAATTCGTCTTTGCGCCGCCGGCCATCGCGCTGGCCATCGGCGCCTACCTCAACGTGCAGTTCCCCGGCATCAACCCGAAGTGGTTCGCGCTGGGCGCGTACGTGATCTTCATCGCGCTCAATTGGATCGGCGTGGGCATTGCGGCGGCCTTCGAGCTGTTCGTGACGCTGCTGGCCATTGTCGAGCTGCTGGTGTTCATGGGCGTGGTCACGCCGGGCTGGACCATGGCCAACTTCGTCGCCAACGGCTGGGCCGGCGGCAGCGTGCTCAACGGCGCGGCCGTCTCGGGCATCTTCGCGTCGATACCGTTCGCGATCTGGTTCTTCCTGGCCATCGAGGGCGCGGCCATGGCCGCGGAGGAAGCGCGCGATCCGCACCGCACCATTCCCATCGCCTACACCACGGGTATCGTCACGCTGGTGGTGCTGGCCTTCGGCGTGATGATCTTCGCGGGCGGCGTGGGCGACTGGCGCAAGCTCGCCAACATCAACGACCCGCTGCCGCAGGCCATGAAGGCGGTGGTGGGCGACAACAGCGGCTGGCTGCATATGCTGGTGTGGATCGGCCTGTTTGGGCTGATCGCCTCGTTCCACGGGATCATCATGGGCTACTCGCGCCAGATCTTTGCGCTGGCGCGCGCCGGCTACCTGCCGCGCTACTTCGCGGGCCTGAGCCCGCGCTTCGACACGCCGCACCGCGCGCTGCTGGCCGGCGGTGTGATCGGCGTGGTGGCCATCTTCAGCGACGAGTGGGTGCAGTTCGGCGGCCAGACGCTCACCGCCAACATCGTGACCATGGCCGTGCTCGGCGCCATCGTGATGTACCTGATCTCGATGGCCGCGCTGTTCAGGCTGCGCAAGAGCGAGCCCGGCCTGCTGCGCACCTACCGCGCGCCCTTCTATCCGGTGTTTCCGGCCATTGCGCTCGGGCTTGGCGTGGTCTGCCTGGGCGCCATGGTCTGGTTCAACTTCATGCTGACCGTGCTGTTCCTGGTGCTGATGGCAGCGGCCTACGGCTACTTCCTGCTGACCTCGGCGCAGCGCAAGGCAGCGGCGCCCGACGAGATGCTGTCCTCCCGCACCATCGCGTGAACAAGAAGAGAGAAAGATGCGCTATCGCACCACCATTGCCGGCCAGGTCTTCGCCTTCGACGACCTCAAGCAGGTCATGGCCGTGGCCAGCCCGGCGCGTTCGGGCGACTACCTCGCGGAGATCGGCGCGGCCACCGCGCAGCAGCGCATGGCGGCGCGCCACGTGCTGGCCGAGACGCCGCTCAAGCAGTTCCTGACCGAGGCGCTGATTCCCTACGAGAGCGACAACATCACGCGCCTCATCATCGACACCCATGACGCAGAGGCCTTTGCGCCGGTGTCGCACCTCACGGTCGGCGACTTCCGCAACTGGCTGCTCTCGGAGCAGGCCACCACCCAGGCGCTGACGGCGCTGGCGCCGGGCCTCACGCCCGAGATGGTGGCCGCCGTGTCCAAGCTCATGCGCAACCAGGACCTGGTGTCGGTCGCCAGGAAGTGCAGCGTGGTCACGCGCTTTCGCGACACCATCGGCCTGCCCGGCCACCTGGCCGTGCGGCTGCAGCCCAACCATCCGACCGACGACCTGCGCGGCGTGGCGGCCTCCACGCTCGACGGCCTGCTCTACGGCGCGGGCGATGCGGTGATCGGCCTCAACCCGGTGTCCGACAGCATGCAGGTGCTCGGCCGCTTGCTGCACATGCTCGACGAGGTGATCCAGCGCTTCGAAATTCCCACGCAAAGCTGTGTGCTCACGCACGTGACCAACACGCTCAGGCTCGCGGAAGCCGGCGCGCCGGTGGACCTGGTGTTCCAGTCGATCGCGGGCACCGAGAAGGCGAACCTGTCCTTCGGCGTCACGCCCGAACTGCTGGCCGAGGCACACGCCGCGGCGCTGGCGCTGAACCGCGGCACGGTCGGCAACAACGTGATGTACTTCGAGACCGGCCAGGGCAGCGCGCTTTCGGCCAATGCCAACTTCGGCGTCGACCAGCAGACCTGCGAGGTGCGCGCCTATGCGCTGGCGCGGCGCTACAAGCCGCTGCTCATCAACACGGTGGTCGGCTTCATCGGGCCCGAATATCTTTTCGACGGCAAGCAGATCATCCGCGCCGGGCTCGAAGACCATTGCTGCGGCAAGCTGCTGGGCCTGCCCATCGGCTGCGACATCTGCTACACCAACCATGCCGAGGCCGACCAGGACGACATGGACAACCTGCTCGTGCTGCTGGGCACCGCGGGCATCAACTTCATCATGGGCATTCCAGGCGCCGACGACGTGATGCTCAACTACCAGAGCACCTCGTTCCACGATGCGCTGTTCCTGCGCCAGACGCTGGGCCTGAAGCGCGCGCCCGAATTCGAAGCCTGGCTGCAGCGCATGCAGATCACCGATGCGGCCGGCCGGCTCGCGCCGCCTTCGGCCAACCGCCTGCTGGCGGACATGAGCGGACTGGCCGCCCTCGCGCCATGAGCAAGGACGCCGTCACGCCGAATCCCTGGGCGCAGTGGCGTTCGGCCACGCCCGCGCGCCTGGCGCTGGGCCGCGCCGGCGCCGGCATACCGACGGACGAGACGCTGCGCTTCGGCTGGGCCCATGCGATGGCGCGCGATGCCATTCATGCGGCGCTCGACGTCGATGCACTCGAAGCCACGCTGCAACAACAGCATTGGCAGGTGATGCGGGCGCGCAGCCGCGCCGAAGACCGCACCACCTACCTGCGCCGCCCCGACCTGGGGCGGCAGCTCGACCCCGCGGATGCGCAGCGCCTGCGGGCCGCCGCAAAAGGCGATTGCGATGTCTGCCCTGTCATCGGCGACGGCCTCTCCTCGCTCGCGGTGGCGCGCCATGCCGCCCCGCTGCTGGCCGCGCTGCGCGCTCAATTGCCGCCCGAGACGCGCTTTTCTCCCGTGGTCATCGCCACCCAGGCGCGCGTGGCGCTGGCCGACGAGGTCGGCGAGCTGTTCGGCGCGGCGCTCTCGGTGATGCTGATTGGCGAGCGCCCGGGGCTCAGCTCGCCGGACAGCCTCGGCATCTACTTGACCCATTCGCCGAAGCGCGGCCGCCACGACGCCGAGCGCAACTGCATCTCGAACGTGCGCCCCGAAGGCCTGCCCTGCGAAGCCGCCGCATTCAAGCTGGCCTGGCTGATGCGCGAGGCCCTTCGCCGGGGGCTGACCGGCGTCGGGCTCAAGGACGAGAGCGATCTTGCGGTGCTCGAGCCGGGCCGTCCGGCAACGACCCTGCCTGGCTGACCGCAGCTTTGCGGTGATCGAAAATAGTCAATACAATGGTTATTAACTCGTTTAATAGCCATTTTATTGATGCCAAGAAGCAGCAACAGCCTTTCCGCCCTGCCCCAGCAGACCGCTGAGCCCCTGAGGAATCTCGGCCTGCGCCTTCGTGCGCACCGGGTGCATCGCGGCTGGACGATCGCGGAAATGGCCGAGCGCCTGCTGTGCTCGCCCACCACGCTGCGCTCGCTCGAATCGGGCAAGCCCGCCACCAGCATTGGCTTGCTGGCCCACGCGCTGTGGCTGTTCGGCGAGGTCGATTCGCTCGACGCATTGGCTCCCGCACCCGCGGGCTTGGCCGCCAGGCGCCGCGTCCGCAGGTCGGCTGCACGCGGGCCCGCCGGCGTGATCGCGGAGGACGAGCGTGACTTCTGACGAGGCCGGGGACGAACGGCGCATCTACGTCGGGCTCGCGCGCCATACGGGCGACGAGGTGCAGCCGGCCGGCCTGATGAAGCTCGTTCGCCGCGGCGTCGTGGAATCGGGCGAATTCGCCTATGGCCGGCGCTACCTCCAGGACCCCGCGGCCCTGCCGCTCAACCCCGAGCAACTGCCGCTGCGCGGTGCCGCTTTCACATTGCCGGAGCGGCGCATCCGCGAGGGTGGCGCCATGCCGCTCACGCTGCGCGACGCCCTGCCCGACAGCTGGGGGCGCAAGGTGCTCGAGATCCGCCACGGCAAGCCCCTGACGGACGTCGACGCGCTGCTGCTGACCAACGAGGACCGCATCGGCGCGATGGTGTTCGCCGAGGCATTGCCCATCCAGAGCGAAGAACCGCCCTCCATGCTCTGGTCGCTGGAGGAGCTTGCCGAAGCCTCGCGCCGCGTCGAGGAAGGCATGGAGATCGGGCCCGACATGCACCTGCTGCTGCGCGGCGGCAGCCTGGGCGGCGCGCGCCCCAAGGCGGCCTTTGCGCATGAAGGACGGCGCTACATCGCCAAGTTTTCCTCGCGCGGCGACGACCACGACGTGGAGGTGATCGAGGCCGCCACACTCTGGCTGGCCAGCGCCTGCAGCATCCGTGTGCCCGCCTTCCTGTTGCAGCCCCTGGCGTTCGGCCACGCCCTGCTGGTGGAGCGCTTCGATCGCACCGGCCCCGTGAACGACGAGCAGCGCCATCACTACCTGTCGGCCTCGGCACTGCTCGACGTGCCTTATGAATCCAGCCGCGGCAGCTATGTCGAACTCGCGCAGCTGCTGCGGCGCATCTCGGCGCGGCCGCAAGAAGACCTGACCGAGCTGTTTCGCCGCCTGGTGTTCAACCTGGCCGTGGGCAACAGCGACGACCACGTCAAGAACCATGGCGCCCTGCGGCAGGGCGACGGCCTCTGGCGCCTGGCGCCTGCCTTCGATCTTGTCATGCAGCTGGGCGGCCATACGGGCTACCAGGAGCTTGCCATCCTGCCGGGGCAGCATGCATCGAGCCTTGCGCTGGCGCGTGCCGCGGCGCCCCACTTCGGCCTGTCGGCGGCAGAGGCGGACCGCATCATCCGCCGGACCGAAGAGACCGTTTCGGTGCAGGCCGCGGCCAGCGTCGAAGCGTCCGGCGGCAACCGCGAGCTCGTGCGCCGCGTGGCGGCCTTCATCGAACAGCAGTACGACCGCATCCGTGCCCAGGGCCTGTGAAGCGGCCCCCGGCTGGCATGGCTGATGCGTAGGCCTTTGTCGAAGTGTCACGAGCGTTCTCTACGCTCGGCCTTCCATCAACGCCGCACAACAACAGGAACTCCATGCAACGCCGCCTGATTCTTCTCACGCCGCTCGCCGCCGCACTCGCCGCCACGGGCTGCGCGAGCCTGGCCCCCTCTGCGTCCACCACGCTCTCGCCCGCCCACTGGGACGCCTTCAACCGGGCACAGATCGAAGGCCTGATCGCCAGCCTCGGCAAATCGAGCCCGGGCTACAGCGCCGCCCGGCCGCCCTACGTGGTCTTCGACTGGGACAACACCAGCGTGTTCCTGGACATCGAGGAAGCCTCGCTGATCTACCAGCTCGAAAACCTGGTCTTCGGCGCCACGCCCGCGCAGCTCGAAGTGGCGCTGCGCAAGAACATCCCGAAGAAGGACTTCCTGCCGGCCTTCAACAATGCGGCCGGCCAGCCGGTCAGCATCGACCGCGTGGTGCCCGACATCGTGGCCAGCTACACCTGGCTCTACCAGAACTACAGCGGCCTCAAGGGCAGCCAGCCGCTGGCCGCGGTGAAGCTGAGCCCGCACTACGTCGCCTTCACCGCCAAGGTGCGCTACCTGTACGAGGCCATCGGCGACACCTTCGACCACGACACCGCCTACCCCTGGGTGACCTACCTCTTCGTCGGCATGACCGAAGCGCAGGTGCGCAAGCTCACGGCCGCCACGGTGGCCTGGCAGCTGAAGGAACCCGTGGCCAAGGTGAAATGGACCTCGCCGGCCGCGCTGCCGGGCCAGGCCGGCGTGGTCTCGGTCAGCTGGAAGAACGGCCTGCGGCTGCAGCCCGAGATGCAGGAGCTGTACGCCGCCTTCCGCAACGCGGGCTTCGACGTGTGGGTGTGCTCGGCCTCCTTCGTCGACGTGATCAAGGAGATTTCGTCGAACCCCGCCTTCGGCTACAACAACCCGCCCGAGCGCGTGCTGGCGATGGAGCTGGAGCGCGACGCCAACGGCGTGATCCAGCCCGAGTACCGGCGCGGCTACGACCAGACGCAGGGCCCCGGCAAGACGAAGAACATCCAGCGCTTCCTGGTCAGCAAGTACGGCTACGGCCCGAGCTTCATCGCCGGCGACAGCGAGGGCGACCAGAACATGATGGCCGACTTCGCAGACACGAAGAAGGTGCTGATCGTGAACCGGCTGCGCGATCCCAAGACCGACATCGGCAAGTTCTCGGCCATGGCGGTGCAGAACTACGGCAAGCCCGACACGCGCTACCTGCTGCAGGGCCGCGACGACAACACCGGCCAGTGGGTGGCTTCGCAGCTGCACACGCCTCTCGGCGCAGCCCAAGGCAAGGCATTGAAGTAGGCGCGAGCCCGGCGGCGGGCAGTTGCCTATGATCCTGGCATTGCCACCCAGGAGACAGAACATGGCCGACCGCTACCCCCTCGCCGAGCTCAAAGACCTGCCGGAAGACATCCGCACCGCGATCCTCGCGGTGCAGGAAAAAGCCGGCTTCGTGCCCAACGTGTTCCTCGCGCTGGCGCGCCGCCCGGCCGAGTGGCGCGCCTTCTTCGCCTACCACGACGCGCTGATGCTGAAGGAGGAAGGCTCGCTCACCAAGGGCGACCGCGAGATGATCGTCACCACCACCAGTGCGGCCAACCGGTGCCTCTACTGCGTGGTGGCGCACGGCGCGCTGCTGCGCATCTACGAGAAGAAGCCGCTGGTGGCCGACCAGGTGGCGGTGAATTACCGCAAGGCCGACATCACGCCGCGCCAGCGCGCCATGCTCGACTTTGCGATGAAGGTCTGCGAACGCTCGCATGAAGTCGAGGACGCGGACTTCGCCGCGCTGCATGCCCACGGCTTCGACGACGAGGACATCTGGGACATCGCCTCCATCACCGCCTTCTTCGGCCTGAGCAACCGCCTCGCGAGCTTCAGCGGCATGCAGCCGAACACCGAGTTCTTCCTGATGGGGCGGCTGCCGCGCGAGAAGAAGTAGCGCCTCAGGCCTTGCCTCGGCAGGATGCGAGCGCGTCCAGGCCGGGCTTGTAGGTGGGATTGCTCACGTCCATCAGCCCCAGCACCGTGTGGTAGAGGTTGTCGTGCGTGAGCGGCGCATCGAGCCCCGCTTCCATGCACGAGCGCGACAGCTTGCGGCGCTCGTTCATGCCGGGGCTGAACCAGGTGACCATGGGCACGTGCTTCTGCGCCTCGGGTGCGAAGCTGTAGGGCACGCCGTGCAGGAACAGGCCGTATTCGCCGAGCGATTCGCCATGGTCGCTCACGTAGAGCAGGGCCGGGTCGTACTGGCCGGACTGCGCCTTGAGCCAGTCGATGGTCTGGCCCAGGAAATGATCGGTCTGCGCAATCGAGTTGTCGTAGACGTTCTGCAGCTCCGCATGGCCGCATTCGGCCAGCGCATTGGTCTTGCACTCGGGCAGGAAGCGCTTGATCTCCGGCGCGGAGCGCTTGTAGTAGGCCGGCCCGTGGCTACCCATCTGGTGCATGACCAGCACCACGCCCTTGGCGCGGCGCTCGGCGGGCAGCGCGGCAATGCGCTCGTCCAGCCCCTTGAGCATGACGTCGTCCAGGCATTCCTCGCCGTCGCACAGCGCGCTCTTCTGCGCGGGCGTGAGGCTGTCGAAGGCGGAGGCGTTGGGAATGCGCGTGCACACGTCCTTGCAGCCGGCCTGGTTGTCGAGCCACAGCACCGCCAGCCCGGCGGCCTGCAGCACGTCGACCAGGTTTTCATAGTCGTCGCTGCGCGATTCGTAGCCCTGCTTGCCCAGCGGCGAGAACATGCACGGCACCGAAGCCAGTGTGTTGGTGCCGCACGAATGCACATCGCGATAGCTCAGCACGCCGCGCGCCGCCAGCTCGGGCGTGGTGTTGCGCGCATAGCCGTTGAGGCCGAAGTGGTCGGCCCGCGCCGTCTCGCCCACCACCAGCACGAACATCGGCGGCCGCGCCTGGCCCGCGTAGCTCGCGCCCAGCGCCGTTCCGGCCGTGATGGGAATCAGCTTGCGGCTGCGCTTGAACATCGGCTTGATGACCACCGAGCCGGCCGAATAGAGGCTTGCAACCGGGTTCATCATGTAGCGCAGGTGGACGTTGTTGCGCATCAGCGGGGCGAGCTGCCGGTTCATCGACACCGCGGCCACCAGGGCGAGCGCCACCGCCAGCAGCAGCAGCGCCACGTTGCGCCAGAGCTTGGAGAAAAAGCGCATCGGCACGATGCGCGCGCGCCAGAGCGCCAACGCAGGCAGCAGCGCCACCAGCAGCACGTGGTAGGCCATGCGCCAGCTCATGAGGTCGCGCGCCTCGTTCGGGTCGGTCTGCAGCACGTTGGCGATCATGGTCGGGTCCATCACCACGCGGTACTCGATCATGTAGTGCTGCACGAAGGCCGCCAGCAGCACCACCGCGAACCACAAGGGCTTCATCCAGCGCGACCAGGCCGTGAAGGACAGCAGCGCCACCGTGGCGCACACCATGAGCACCCCCATGGCGGCGCTCGTGGGCAGGTAGGTGCTGGGTGCGCCGCCGATGCGCGCAAGCTCGTTCCAGAGCGGCCAGTTGGCGGCCACGGCAAGGTAGAGGGCAAGCCAGACGACCACGCGCTGCGCCGAGCGGGGCCGCGCGAGCCACAGGTCGATGCGCGCCCACAGCGCGCGCGCGGGTGCCAGGAAGGAGGCGCCGGCCGCCAGCGCACCCACGTCCCGTACCGGCGTGGGTTCGATTCTTGAAAATGACATCTACCGACTGTAGAAAGCGCAACTGAAGCCAGCCTGAATTGCGCGTTCAGCCAGCGTTCAGGTTCGCGCCCGTCTCGCCCTCAAGCGGGGCCGCATGAAGGCCCTGAGCGCCAGGTTGAGCGGACGGCTGACGCCGCGCTCCACCACGATCGACACCAGGGCGGCCAGCATCACCCCCGCGACCACGTCGAACGGAAAGTGCAGCCCCAGGAACACACGGCTCCAGCCGACCACCGCGGCCACCGCCAGCGCCGCCAGCATGGGCGCGCGCCACGGCAGGCACCACAGCGAGAACGCCGCCGCGAAGGTGCAGGCGGCATGCAGACTCGGAAAGCCCGGCCGCGCGCCTTGCGGCGCCCACTGGATTCCCAGCCCGTAGAAGGCGGGCCGCTGGAACGGCATGGCCGAGCGGAACACGTTCACGAAGATCCAGACCGCCAGCACACTGACCAGCGCGGTGAAGCAGGCATAGCGCAGGCGGCGGTCGACCACCGCGGCGCCGATGATCGCGGCGGCCAGCAGCGCCGGCAGCACGTCGGACGCGAAGCGAGCGAAATGGATGCTCCACGCCGGCGCCGCGGCACTGGCGTTGATCAGCGCGAACAGGGCGACATCAAGGCCCTGCATGCAACACGGCGGCAGGTTCGGTTGCGGCCAGCCGCGAAGCGCGGGGTGCGACGACCAGGTCGATGGCAAAGCCCGCCACCCAGCAGATCCAGGCGGTCCAGAGCGTGTGGCTCATGTAGTGCGCGCCCCGCAGCTGCTGCGACAGGCCGAGCAGCAGTCCCGCGGCCAGCGACGCGCAAAGCCAGAGGACCGCGGCACGCGGCGACACCCGGCGCAGCACGAAATAGCCGCCGGCGTAGGCAAAGGCCGCCGAGGCATGGCCCGCCGGGAAGCACCCGCCCGCGCCGCCGTCATAGACCTTCCATGCCCAATGCGACACGTGGCTGGCCACACCGCCGAACTCCTTCAGGTCCCAGGGGCAGCTCGTGTGGCTCGCATGCTTGAGCAGGCTGACGGCGAGGACCGAGAGCAGCACCGTGAATGCCAATTGGGCCCGGGCGCGAACCGGCAGCCGGCGCAGGATGCCGAGCGGCCAGCGGATGCCGGCGAACAGCGCGATCACGAACAGCCAGCTCAGGTCCTTCGCGCCCTCGTGCATCACATGCACCAGGAAGGCGTTCTCGCGCCACGGAAAGCCCATGGGCGTGCCCGCGAGGCGCGCCAGGGCGAGATCGCCGCCTGTAGCGTCCCACGCGAGCAGCAGCGCCAATGCAAGGAGGGTCAGCACGCCCAGGCGAAGGTTCGAGGGATTCGGAGGATTCGGGACACGCGTCATGGACAGAGGGGGAGAGAAGCCGGCAAGCCTGAAACCCCTTTAGCCTACGTGCCTGGCCTGAACCGAGCCTGAAGCGGCCCTGAACGGGAACTGACGGCCGCGGTCCGGCCGCACGGTCGGCGCTAGACTGCGTTTTTTTCTGGAAAGACCCCATCGCGTGCGCATATTGCTCGTCGAAGATGACAGTGCGTTGGCAGACGCCGTCTGCAGCTACCTGGTTGCAAAGGCTTTCGTGGTCGACGTGGCGCCCAGCCTCGCCGATGCGCGCAGCGCCCTGCTTTCGGTGCAGTACGCCGCCGTGCTGCTCGACCTGCACCTGGGCGACGGCGACGGCCTGTCGCTGCTGCCCCAGGTGCGCGCGCTGCGCGAGCCGCCGATCGTCATCGTGCTGACGGCGCGCGACCAGGTCACCGACCGCATCCGCGGCCTCGACGCCGGCGCCGACGACTACCTCATCAAGCCCTACGACCCGGCCGAGCTGCTGGCGCGGCTGCGCGCCGTGGAGCGGCGGCGCAGCGCCGGCAGCTCGCCGGTGCTGCACCTGGGCACGCTGGAGATCGACCTGGCGCACGATCGGGTCCGCAAGGACGGCAACCCGGTCGTCCTCACGCAGAAGGAATGGGCCCTGCTGCGCGTGATGGCCACGCGGCCCGAGCGCATCCACACCCGCGAGAACCTGGCCGACGCGCTCTACGGCTTCGGCGACGAGGCCGACAGCAACACGCTCGAAGTGTTCATCAGCCGCCTGCGGCGCAAGCTGGGCAAGAACCACATCCAGACACTGCGCGGCCTCGGCTACCGGCTGTCGACCTCGTCGGGCGACGACGAATGAACGCGGCGCTTCCGAAGGACGGCCCCGACACGCTGGCCGGCCGCCTGACGCGCACCCTGATCCTCTGGGTCGGCGGCGTGTGGATGCTGTGCGTGCTGGCCGTGGTCTGGTATGTGGACCGCGAGATCAACCACAACTTCGACAACGAACTGGTCGAGGTCTCGCACCGCATGTTCGACATGGCGCTGCAGGAATTCGGCAAGATGCAGCATTCAGGCGCCACGCCGGACACGCCGGTGATCGCGCCCAAGCAGCTGTTCTCCGAGGACGCCGTGATGTACCAGGTGGTGGACATCCACGAGCACGTGCTGCTGCGCTCGGCCGAGGCGCCCGACGGCGCCTTCGACGTGCCACTGGCTCCCGGCTTCGCCAACAACCAGACCTGGCGCATCTATACGGTGCGGCATCCCACGCTGGGCCTTTACTTCCAGGTGGCCGATCCGCTCGACGAGCGGCGCTCGGCGCTGAACCGCACGCTGTTCGGGCTGATCATTCCGCTCGGTGCCGTGCTGCCGCTGCTGGCGCTGGTGCTGCGCAAGGTGGCGCGCAACGAGCTGCGCGTGCTGCAGCAGCTCGCGGGCGAGATCGAGAAGCGCAGCGGCTCCGACCTGCGCCCCATCACGCTGCCCGGCCTGCCGCGCGAGCTGCGCTCGGTCGGCGACCACGTCAACAGCCTGCTGGAGCGGCTGTCGCATTCGCTCGACGTCGAACGCGCGCTGGCCGCCAACGCGGCGCACGAGCTGCGGACCCCGCTGGCCGCGGCGCGGCTGCGGCTGCAGACCGCGCTCGAGCACGACCTGCGGCGCAACGACGTGCAGGCGGCGCTCGATGCGCTGCAGCTGCTCAGCCACCGCGCCGAGAAGCTGCTGCAGCTCTCGCGCGCGGAATCGGCCGCATCGCTCGCGCGCGCGCCGGTCGACCTGGTGCAGCTGGCCGGCGCCGTGGCGCAGGACTTCTGGAACGACCCGCAGATCAGCGAGCGGCTCGCGCTCAAGGTGCCCGACGACGCCGCGCCCATTGCCTCGGGCGACGTCGATGCGCTGGCGATCGCGCTGCGCAACCTGGTGGAAAACGCGCTGCGCTACGGCGGCAACGGCCGCGTGGTGATCGAGGTGATGGCGCCCTGCACGCTCGCGGTGCGCGACTTCGGCGCGGGCGTCAGCGCCGAACAGCTCGCCACGCTGCAGCAGCGCCACGTGCGCCACAGCTCCGATCGCGCAGGCTACGGCCTGGGGCTGTCGATCGTGGGCACCATCGTCGAGAAGCACGGCGCCAGGCTCGAGCTGGCATCGCCGCCGCCGGGTGCGGCCCATGGCTTCGAGGCGCGCATCGTGCTGCGGCCGGCGTAGCTGCGCGCCCTACTCGCTCACCACCGCGCGCAGCCAGTCGGGCAAGGGCAGCGCCTTCTGCTTCGGAAAATCGACCCAGATCGTGGTCGCCCCGCCGGCCGCGCAGATCACCTCGGGCGCCTCGGCCCGCGCCATGGTGGCCCAGCTCTCGAAGGTGGTGCGCGCCGGGTCGCTCACGTACATCTTGAGCAGCACGTCGCCGGGGTATTCGATCTGCCGGTAGAAATTGCAGAAGGCGTTGACGATCACCATGCCCTCGCCGCCCGGCGCGGGCTCGATGCCGAGCGAGCGGATCCAGTCGATGCGCGCGGTTTCGAGGTAGCGGAAATAGGTGCCGTTGTTCAGATGCCCCATGGCGTCCATGTCGCCCCAGCGGATGGGGATGGACATCTCGAACACGAACTTTTTCTTCTCGGGGATTTCGATTCTCATCGGTGGCTTTGATGGAGGGGATCAGAGCGCGAACCCGTCGTCGGCCGCAATGACCGCGCCGTTCACGAAATGGCTCTGGCCGCTGGCCAGCAGCACGATCAGGCCGTCCAGGTCTTCGGGCTTGCCCACGCGCTTGCGCGGCAGCATGCTCACGAGCTTGGCGCCGCCTTCGGAGGCCCAGTGGTCCTCGTTGAGCTCGGTCGCGATGTAGCCCGGGCACAGCGCGTTCACGTTGATGCCGAAGCGGCCCCATTCGAGCGCCATGGCTTTGGTCATCTGCACGACCGCGGCCTTGCTCATGCAGTAGGTGCCGATCTGCGGCAGCACCTTGAGCGCCGCCACCGAGGCGATGTTGATGATGCGCCCGCCGATGTAGGTGCCCGGCGCCGAACCGTCGGCGCGCGCCAGCATGCGCTTGCCCACCTCCTGTGCGACGAAGAAGGAGCCCTTCACGTTGGTGTCGAAGATGTAGTCGTAGTCGTCCGGCGTGACGTCCGAAAGGCGCTGGGTGGTGCTCACGCCCGAGTTGTTGACCAGGATGTCGATGGGGCCGACCTCGGTTTCGGCGCGCGCCACCGCGGCCTTGATGCTGCCGATGTCGGTGACGTCGAGCTCGACCGCATGCGCGTCGCCGCCCTCGCCCTCGATGCGGGCGCGCAGCTCCTTCAGTTTCTCGAGCCGGCGGCTCGCGAGCACCACCGCGGCGCCGGCACGCGCCAGCGTCTTGGCAAACTGCGCGCCCAGCCCGCTGGAAGCGCCGGTGATGAAGGCCACGCGGCCCGAAAGATCGATGCTGTAAGCCATGGGAAGGGGGTCCTGTTGAGCGGTTGCCGAGTCGCCGAGGCGACGCCCGGCACTCCACATAAAATGTTTCGCGCCCTCGAAGCGTCCGAGCCTCAAATCATTATCGACGAGACCCCACATGACCCACGACGAAATCCTCGCCCAGTTCGGCCCCCGCGAATCCATGGAATATGACGTGGTGGTCGTCGGCGGCGGCCCGGCCGGCCTCTCGACCGCCATCCGGCTCAAGCAGCTGGCGGCCCAGCACGACAAGGAAATCTCGGTGGTGGTGCTCGAGAAGGGCTCCGAGCCCGGCGCGCACATTCTCTCGGGCGCCATCATGGACCCGCGCGCGCTCAACGAGCTGCTGCCCGACTGGAAGGAGCTGGGCGCCCCGCTGAACCAGCCCGTGACCGACGACGCCATGGTGTTCCTCGGCGAAAAATCGGGCCTGCGCACGCCCAACCTGTTCCTTCCGGCCTGCTTCCAGAACCACGGCAACTACATCATCAGCCTGGGCGCCTTCACCAAGTGGCTGGCGCAGCAGGCCGAGAACCTGGGCGTGGAGATCTTTCCGGGCTTCCCGGCGGCCGAAGTGCTCTACAACGAGAACGGCTCGGTGCGCGGCGTGGCCACCGGCAACATGGGCGTGGGCAAGGACGGCGAACCCACCGAGAACTTCCAGCTCGGCATGGAGCTCTTGGGCAAGTACACGGTATTTGCCGAGGGCGCGCGCGGCCACCTGGGCCGCCAGCTGATCGCCAGATTCAAGCTCGACGAGGGCAAGGATCCGCAGACCTACGGCCTGGGCGTGAAGGAAGTATGGGAAATCGACCCCAAGCGCCACCAGCCCGGCTTCGTGCTGCACACGGCCGGCTGGCCGATGAAGAGCGACACCTACGGCGGCGCCTTCCTCTATCACATGGAGGACAACAAGGTCACGATGGGCTTCATCACGGGCCTGGACTACAGCAACCCGTACCTGAGCCCGTTCGAGGAAATGCAGCGCTGGAAGCTGCACCCCAACATCCGCTGGTACCTCGAAGGCGACGAGGCCCAGGGCATCAAGCCGGCCAAGCGCATCGGCTACGGCGCGCGCGCCATCACGGCCGGCGGCCTGATGTCGCTGCCCAAGACGGTGTTCCCGGGCGGCGCGCTGGTCGGCTGCGAGGCCGGCTACCTGAACGTGAGCCGCATCAAGGGCAGCCATGCCGCCATCAAGACCGGCATGCTGGCCGCCGAAGCGGCCTTCGTCGCGGTGCAGGCCGGCCGCCAGCACGACGAGCTCACGGCCTACCCGGCGGCGTTCGAGAAGAGCTGGCTCCACGCGGAACTGAACAAGTCACGCAACTTCAAGGCCTGGTTCAAGAAGGGGCTGGGCATTGCCACCTTCATGAACGGCATCGAGCAGTGGCTGCTCAAGGGCCACATTCCATGGACCCTGCGCCGCAACAAGCCGGACCACCTGTACCTCAAGCCGGCGGCGGAGTGCAAGCCCATCGCCTATCCGAAGCCGGACGGAAAGCTGACCTTCGACCGCCTCTCGAGCGTGTTCATCAGCAACACCAACCACGAGGAGCAGCAGCCTGCACACCTGACGCTCAAGGATGCGTCGGTGCCGGTGAACATCAACCTGTCGAAGTTCGCGGGCCCCGAAAGCCGCTACTGCCCGGCCGGCGTGTACGAGTTCGTGCCCGACGAGGCCAACGCCGGCAAGGAGCGCCTGCAGATCAACGCGCAGAACTGCGTGCACTGCAAGACCTGCGACATCAAGGATCCGACGCAGAACATCGTGTGGGTCACGCCTGAAGGGGGCGGCGGGCCGAATTACGTGGGGATGTAGTTCTCTCTCGTTTTTGGCGCTGTTGTTCGGGGCGCTGTTGTTCAGGGCGCGTGCACAGGCCACCGGGTACTCCCCTCCGCGAATGTCCCCCGGGGGCTGCGCCCCCTCCTCCTTGATTTCGCTGCGGGGAGCACTCGATGCCCTGTGCACTTGGGCACGCTGCTGGTGTACCGCTGATCAACGACTGCTCTGATCACGCTCCCGTCGATGGGGTGCCTTGCGCAGCGAAATTAAGGAGGAGGCCGCAGGCCGGGGGACATTCGCGGAGCAAGGTATCCCGTCGGCGGGAGCGCACCCTGGAAAGAGCGCCAAGTTCAGCGCCCTTCGCCCCATCCTCCCCCACCCGGCGTTTCGATCACGAACACGTCCCCCGGCGCCATCTGCACCTGTCCGATGTGGTCCAACGTCTCGACCGTCCCGTCGACCCGCTCGACACGGTTGACACCCACCGCGCCAGCCTCCCCACCCGCACCGCCGAATGCGCCGTAGAGCCGGCCATTGCTGAGGATCGACGCCGTCATCGGCGCCAGGAAGCGCACGCGCCGCACGCCGCCGTCGCCGCCGCGCCAGCGCCCGGCTCCCCCTGAACCGGTGCGCAGGCGGTAGCTCTCAAGGCGCACCGGGTAGCGGAACTCCAGCACCTCGGGGTCCGTGAGGCGCGAGTTGGTCATGTGGGTCTGCACCACGCTCGTGCCGTCGAAGCCCGGGCCCGCGCCCGAGCCGCCCGAGATGGTTTCGTAGTACTGGTGCTCGCCGTCGCCGAAGGTGAAGTTGTTCATCGTGCACTGGCTCGCGGCCATCACGCCCAGCGCGCCGTAGAGCGCATTGGTCACGCAGCTCGAGGTTTCGACGTTGCCCGCCACCACCGCGGCCGGCGGCAGCGGGTTGAGCATGCAGCCGCCCGGCACGATCACCTCGATGGGCTTGAGGCAGCCCGCGTTGAGCGGAATGTCGTCGTCCACCAGCGTGCGGAACACATACAGCACGGCCGCCATGGTGATGGCCCGCGGCGCATTGAAGTTGTTGGCCAGCTGCGCGCTGGTGCCCGTGAAGTCGACCGTGGCCGAGCGCGCGACGGCATCCACCGTGACCCGCACGCGGATCTGCGCGCCGTTGTCCAGCGGCAGCGTGAACTCGCCGTTCTTCAGCGCCGTGATGACGCGGCGCACCGACTCCTCGGCGTTGTCCTGCACGTGGCCCATGTAGGCCGCCACCGTCTCGCGGCCGAACTGGGCGACCATGGCCTGGAGCTCCTGCACGCCCTTTTCGTTGGCGGCGATCTGCGCGCGCAGGTCGGCCAGGTTCTGCTCGATGTTGCGCGACGGGTGGGCGCCGCTTCCGAGCAGCGCGCGCAGTTCGGCTTCGCAGAGGCGCCCGCCCTCCACCAGCTTGAAGTTGTCGATCAGCACGCCCTCGTCGCCGATGGTGGCCGAGAACGGCGGCATCGAGCCCGGCGTGATGCCGCCCACGTCGGCATGGTGGCCGCGCGAAGCCACGTAGAACGACGGCCGTGCGTCGCCCGACTCCAGGTACACCGGCGTGACCACCGTGATGTCGGGCAGGTGCGTGCCGCCGTGGTAGGGGTCGTTCAGCACGAAGACGTCGCCGGGCTTCATGCCGGGGTTGCCGTCGATCACGGTCTTGATCGACTCGCTCATCGAGCCCAGGTGCACCGGCATGTGCGGCGCGTTGGCGATCAGGTTGCCCTCGACGTCGAACAGCGCGCAGGAGAAGTCGAGCCGCTCCTTGATGTTGACCGAATAGGCGGTGTTCTGCAGCCGCAGGCCCATCTGCTCGGCGATGTTCATGAAGAGGTTGTTGAACACCTCGAGCATCACCGGATCGGCGCTGGTGCCCAGGGCCTGCGTGGCGACGCGCGGGCGCACGCGGTGCAGCTGGATGCCGGCCGTGGTGGCGCGCGCCTGCCAGCCGGGCTCGATCACCGTGGTGGCGTTGCGGCCCGCGAGGATGGCGGGGCCGTCGATGGAAGCGCCGGGCTTGAGCGCCGCTTCGTCGAACAGCGCGGCATCGCGCCAGCCTGCGGCTTTTTCGTCAGCCTCGCAGTACATGCGCACGGCCGCGAGCGGTTCGGGTGCATGACTGGCCGCATCGGCCTGTGCGGCTGCGGGCGCTGCGCGCTCGCCAGTGCCCACCGCTTCGACCGTCACGGCCTCGATCACGAGCGCCCGCTCGGCCATCAGGAAGGCGAAGCGGCGGCGATAGCTGGCCTCGAACTCGCTCCGCATCGCCGCGATCGCGTCGTCGGCCGAACCCGCCATCGGCAGCGCGCAGGCCAGCGCGGTGTCGGTGCCTTCGTAGCGCAGCTGCACGCGGTGCACCGTGGCAATGGCCGCATCGGCCACGCCCTGCTCGCACAGTTCTCCTTTGGCCTGCGCCGCAAGAGTGGCTGCCGCATCGCGCGCCGCGGCCAGCCCCTGCGCATCGAGCCGGCGTTCCAGCGCCAGCTCGCGCATCGCGAGCTGGTCGGCCAGCCCCATGCCGAAGGCCGAGAGCACGCCCGCGAGCGGATGCAGGTAGACGCTGCGCATGCCCAGTGCATCGGCCACCAGGCAGGCGTGCTGGCCGCCTGCGCCGCCGAAGCACTGCAGCGTGTATTGCGTGACGTCGTAGCCACGCGCCACCGAAATGCGCTTGATGGCATTGGCCATGCTGGCCACGGCGATGCGCAGCGCACCGCTCGCCACTTCTTCGGCACCCACGGTGCGGCCCGTGGCTTCCGCCATGCGGCGCGCCATGGCTTCGAAGCCGCGCCGCGCGGCCGCGAGGTCGAGCGCTTCATCGGCGTTCGGCCCGAAGACATGCGGAAAATGCGAGGGCTGGATCTTGCCGAGCAGCACGTTCGCATCGGTGGTGGTGAGCGGACCGCCGCGCCGGTAGCTGGCCGGCCCCGGGTTGGCGCCGGCCGACTCCGGCCCCACGCGCAGCCGCGCGCCGTCGAAGGCAATGACCGAGCCGCCGCCCGCAGCCACGGTGTGGATGCTCATCATCGGCGCGCGCATGCGCACGCCGGCCACCTGGGTTTCGAAGGAGCGCTCGAACTCGCCGGCGTAGTGCGACACGTCGGTGGAAGTGCCGCCCATGTCGAAGCCGATCACGCGCGGATGGCCGGCGTCGAGCGCGGTGCGCACCATGCCGACGATGCCGCCGGCCGGGCCCGAGAGAATCGCGTCCTTGCCCTGGAAGCGGTCGGCCTGCGTGAGCCCGCCCGAACTCTGCATGAAGAACAGCGGCACGCCCGGCATCTGGCGCGACACCTGCTCCACGTAGCGCCGCAGAATCGGGCTCAGGTAGGCGTCGACCACCGTGGTGTCGCCGCGCGGCACCAGCTTCATGAGCGGGCTGGTCTTGTGCGACACCGACACCTGCGTGAAACCGATGGCGCGCGCGATGCGCTCGGCCGCGAGTTCGTGCGCGGCGTAGCGCCAGCCGTGCATGAAGACGATGGCGCAGGCGCGCAGGCCGGCATCGAAGGCTTCCTGCAGCGCGGCGCGCAGCGCGGGCTCGTCCAGCGGCTGCACGACGCCGCCCTGCGCATCCATGCGCTCGCCGGCCTCGATCACGCGCTGGTAGAGCAGCTCGGGCAGCACGATGCGGCGGTCGAAGAGCCGTGGCCGCGCCTGCGTGGCAATGCGCAGTGCATCGCGAAAGCCGGCCGTGGCGACCAGCACCGTCGGCTCGCCCTTGCGTTCCAGCAGCGCGTTGGTGGCCACCGTGGTGCCCATCTTCACGCACTCGACGCGCTCGGGGGTCACGGCCTCGCCGGGCGCGAGCTTCAGCAGGCGGCGGATGCCTTCGACGGCGGCGTCCTTGTACTGCTCGGGGTTCTCCGACAGCAGCTTGAGCGTGTGCAGGCCGCCCTCGGGATCGCGGCCGACCAGGTCGGTGAAGGTGCCGCCGCGGTCGATCCAGAACTGCCAGCGGGACGGGAGAAGGGAATGCGTGGTCATGAAGTCTTCGCGAAAAAGGAGAAAGAGGTCCGGATCAGTTCTGCCGCAGGTCGCGCCCGCGCGTCTCGGGCAGGCAGAGCGCCACGATCACCACCATGGCGTAGGCCACCGCGGCGCACACGCCGATGGCCGTGCCCAGCGAAAGGTGCATGCGGTCGCTCAGCACGCCGACCAGCGCCGGAAAGGTGGCGCCGATGCCGCGCCCGAAGTTGTAGCAAAAGCCCTGCCCGGAGCCGCGCAGCTCATTGGGAAAGAGCTCGGCCAGGAAGGCGCCCGCGCCGCTGAAGATGCCCGACATGAAGAAGCCGAGCGGAAAGCCCAGCAGCAGCATCAGCCCGTCGGTGATGGGCAACAGCGTGTAGGCATAGACCAGCGATCCGGCCCCCACCGCAAACAGGATGAAGGCGCGGCGCCGTCCGAGCCGGTCCGACAGGTAGGCGCCGCACAGGTAGCCGATGAAAGCGCCGATGATGAACATGAACTGGTAGCCGCCCGAGCCCAGCACCGTGAGATGGCGTTCATTCTTCAGGAAGGTGGGCAGCCAGACGCCGATCGCGTAGTAGCCGCCCTGCATGCCGGTGAACAGCAGGCTCGCGAGCACCGTGGTGCCCAGCATGCCGGGCTTGAAGATCGCGAGGAAATTGCCGCTGCGCTCGCCGCGCGCCACGGCAGCGCGGCTCTGCACGTAGATCTCCGGGTCGCGGATCGAGCGGCGGATGAACACGATCAGGATCGCCGGCAGCAGCCCCAGCAGGAACATCGCGCGCCACGAATACTCCGGCGGCAGGAAGGAGAAAAGCGCCATCGACACCAGCACCGCCGCGCCCCATCCGATGGCCCAGCTGCTCTGCACCAGGCCCACCGCCTTGCCCCGGTAGGCCGGCCGGATCATCTCGGCAATGAGCACCGAGCCCACCGCCCATTCGCCGCCGAAGCCCAGGCCCTGCAGCGTGCGTGCGATCAGCAGTTCTTCCGGCGTGCGCGAAAGGCCGCAGGCAAAGGTGAAGATGGCAAAGACCAGGATCGTGAGCTGCAGGATGCGCACGCGCCCGTACATGTCGGCCAGGATGCCGGCCACCCAGCCGCCGATGGCCGAGGCCACCAGCGTGGCGGTGCCGATCAGCCCCACCTCGGTCTTGCTCATGCCCCACAGCGACAGCAGGATGGGCGTGACCAGCGGCAGCGTGTAGTAGTCGAAGGCATCGACCGCGTAGCCGCTGAACGATGCGGTGAGCGTGCGCTTCTCGTTCGGGTTGAGCGTGCGCAGCCAGCTGCCTCCGGCTGGCGTGGCGTCGCCCGCCTGGGTGGCGTCGAGGGTGGTCTTCATGTGCTTGTCTCCTTGGGTTTTGAATGGGTCGAAAGCGCCGCGTCTAGAACGCGGCCAGCTGGCGGTGCAGCAGGTCGGTCACGAGCATCGAGCCCGGCGCGTGCGTGATGGCGAACGGCAGCCGGGCGGCGGCCAGCGCGGCCTGGGGCGTGACGCCGCAGGCCCAGAACACGGGCAGCTCGTCGGGCATGACCTCGACGGCGTCGCCGTAGTCGGGATCGGCGATCGAGCGGATGCCGATCAGCGCCGGATCGCCGATGTGCACCGGCGCGCCGTGCACGGCCGGAAAGCGCGAAGTGATCTGCACCGCGCGGATGGCGTCGGCCGCGCGCAGCGGGCGCATCGACACCACCATCGGCCCATGGAAGGCGCCGGCCGGCACGGTGGCCATGGAGGTGCGGTACATCGCCACGTTGCGGCCCTGCGCCACGTGGCGCAGCGCAATGCCCTCGGCCATCAGCGCATGCTCGAAGGTGAAGGAGCAGCCGATGACGAAGCTCACCAGGTCGTCGCTCCAGAGCGCGCGCACGTCGGTGGGTTCGTCCGCCAGCACGCCGTCACGCCACACGCGGTAGCGCGGCAGGTCGGTGCGGATGTCGATGTCCTCGCCGAGCGCCGGCAGCGCCGGGTCGCCGGCTTCCGAGACGCCGAGCAAGGGGCAGGGCTTGGGGTTGGCCTGGCAGAAGCGCAGGAAGTCGGCCGCGTGCGCCCGCGGCAGGATCACGAGGTTGCCCTGCACATGGGCGCTTGCGAGCCCGCTGGTGTGGGCGTTCAGCGCACCGCTGCGGCAGGCCTGGCGCACGGCCAGCGCGCTGCTGCCGGCGCCGGGCTGTTCTGCGAAGGATGGACGGTTCGACATTTGGCGTTTCCGATGCCCGAGGCATCGCTGTGGTGTGATGCGCCGGATTGTGGGAATCCGCGCTCACGAACGCCAACGCAAATTTTCTTTCTCAACCCATCGATTTTTTCGATGAACCCATGCGGTGCGAAGCGTGCACCACGGCGGAGCCGAGCGCGGCCTCGGGCAGCGGCGACGAGGGGTCGTCGCGGTAGCTCGCATAGATGGGCAGCGGCTCCAGCGTCACGTCGCAAGGCAGCACGCGCAGCGGCAGGCGCCGCGCCAGCGGCTCGACCACCGCGCGCGGCAGCCCGGCCACGCCGAAGCCCGCCTCCACCAGCTGCGCCATCGCCGAGATCGACGAGATCGCATGCACCCGCGGCGGCGGGCTGCCGGCCTCGCGGAACAGCTCGAGCAGCGCCACGTGCGGCTGCGAGCCGCGCTGGAAGGTCAGGAGGTCGAGCGAGAGCAGGTCCGGCAGGCGGTAGCGCCGCTTCAGGTGCAGCTCGCGGTGGCCGACGAAGCACATCGGCATCGGCGGCACGGCCCGCGTGCGCACGCCGTCGCCGGTGGCCGGCAGCGCGCCAAACACCAGGTCCTGCTTGCCGCGCTGCAGTTGGTCGACCAGCACCGGCGTGGTTTCGACGGTGAGCTCCAGTTCGAAGTCCGGATGCGTGGCCTGCATGTGCTTGAGCCAGCCCGTGAGCCAGCTGTGCACCACCGACTCGATGGCGCCCACGCGCAGCACCGCCTCGCGCACCGCGCCCGAGCCCATCTCGGCCTTGATGTGCATCTGCATCTCGAGCAGCTTCTGCGCGAAGGCATGGAAGCGCTGCCCTGCCACCGTGAGGCGGAACTGCTTGTCGCGCCGGTCGAGCAGCAGCACGCCCAACTCGCGCTCGAGCGCGGCAATGCGGCTGGACAGCGCCGACTGCGTGAGGTGCAGCTTCTCGGCCGCACGGGTGACGCTCTTGAGTGCCACGGCCCAGTGGAAGGCTTCGACGAATCGCAAGTTCATGGCGCGAGTGTCGCCTGAGCCGCGCATTCCGCTGCGCTATGCTCGTTGGCGAAGGAGACAAGACCACCATGCAGATCGTCATCACGGGCGGCGCCGGCTTCCTGGGCGCACGCCTTGCCCGCACCCTGCTCAGGCAGGGCGAGCTTTCGCTGGCCGGTGCGCCGGCACGCGCCATTTCCCGCATCACGCTGGTCGACCGCGCCGCGCCGCCGGCCGACCTCGCGGCCGACCCGCGCATCGGCACCGCACTCGGCGACCTGAACGAGCAGCTGGCTTCGCCCGACGCCTCGCTCTGGACCGGGGCCGACGCCATCTTTCACCTGGCCGCCGCGGTCAGCGGCGAATGCGAGGCCGATTTCGACCTGGGCATGCGCAGCAACTTCGCCGCCACGCACGCGCTGCTCGAAAAGGCGCGCGCGGTGGGCACCCGGCCGCTCTTGGTGTTTGCCAGCTCGCTCGCGGTGTTCGGCGATTCACCCGAGCAGCCGCTGCCGCCGGTGATCGAGGACCACACGCTGCCGACGCCGCAGACCAGCTACGGCATCCAGAAATTCATCGGCGAACAGCTGGTGGCCGACTACACGCGCAAGGGCTTCATCCGCGGGCGCAGCGTGCGGCTCATGACGGTGAGCGTGCGCCCCGGCCGGCCCAACGGCGCGGCGTCGGGCTTTTTCAGCGGCATGATCCGCGAGCCGCTCGCGGGCATCCGCGCGGCCTGCCCGGTGCCCGACGAGACGCCGGTGGCGATTGCGTCGCCGGCGCGCACGGTCGAAGGCATCCTTCGCGCCGCCGAGGCCAGCGACGGCGAATGGGGACCGCGCACCGCGCTCAACCTGCCCTCGCTTTCCACCACGGTGGGCGACATGGCCGCAGCCCTCGAGCGCGTGGCCGGCAAGGCCGCCACCGCCCTGCTCGACCGCACGCCCGATCCGGCCATCCAGCGCATCGTGAAGACCTGGCCCGGGCGCATCGAGACCGTTCGCGCCGGCAAGCTCGGGCTCACGGCCGACGCCAGCTTCGAGGCGGTGATCCGCGACTACGTCCGTGAAAATCCCGACGCGGTCAAACTGGTTATTGCGGCATAGTCATCGGTTGCGCGCAGAGCCGACGCTTTGCGACACCCCCTTTCCATCTCAGGAGACAGAAGAATGAAATTGACCCGACTGGCCGCCGGCCTGGTTCTGGGCATGGGCATGGCCTGCGCGGCCTTTGCGCAGACGACCATGAAGATCAGCATCTCGACCGCGCAGAACTCGCACCAGGGCGTGGCCATCGACACCTTCGCCAAGGAAGTCGAAAAGCGCACGGGCGGCCGCTACAAGGTCCAGACCTTCTACAACGGCTCGCTCGGCGGCGAGCGCGAATCGATCGAGGCGGTGCAGCTGGGCACGCAGGAGCTGGCTTTCTCCTCGACCGGCCCGGTGCCCAACTTCGTGCCCGAAACCAAGATCCTCGACGTGCCCTTCCTGTTCCGCGACAAGGCCCATGCGCGCGCCGTGCTCGACGGCCCGATCGGCCAGGACCTGCTCACCAAGTTCGACGCCAAGGGCTTCAAGGCGCTGGCCTGGGCCGAGAACGGCTTCCGCCACATGACCAACAGCAAGCGCGACGTGAAGGCGCCCGAGGACCTCAAGGGCCTGAAGATGCGCACCATGGAGAACCCGGTGCACATCGCCGCCTACAAGGGCTTCGGCATCATCACCACGCCCATGGCCTTCCCCGAAGTGTTCACCGCGCTCCAGCAGGGCACGGTCGACGGCCAGGAGAACCCGCTGCCGGTGATCATCTCCGCCAAGTTCGACCAGGTGCAAAAGCACCTTTCGCTCACGGGCCACGTCTATTCGCCCTGCATCTTCCTGATGAACAAGGCCTCGTTCGACAAGCTCAGCGCGGCCGACAAGCAGGCCTTCCTGGACGCCGCCAAGGAAGGCACCAAGGCCAACCGCGCCCGCGTGGACGAGGACGACGCCAAGGGCGTGGCCGACCTGCGCGCCAAGGGCATGACCGTGATCGAGAACGTCGACAAGGCCAAGTTCGTGGCCGCGCTCGCACCGGTGAATGCGCAGTTCGAGAAGGACTTCGGCAAGGCCAACCTCGACAAGATCCGCGACTACAAGTGAAAGAAAAATTCCTTGGCATCGAGCGCTGGACCACCGGCGCCTCGATGCTTGCCGCCTGCCTGATGCTGGTCATTGCATCGGCCCTGGGCGTGTTCCAGATCGTGACGCGCTTCGTGCTCGAGCAGCCCGCGGAGTGGAGCGAGATCCTGATCCGCGTGAGCCTGATCTGGATGGTGTTCCTGGGCATTCCGATGGCGTTTCGCCAGGGTGCCATGGTGAGCGTGGACGTGCTCTACCGCTGGAGCCCGCCGCGCGTCAAGCGCGTGCTCGACGCCGTGGTGAGCATTGCCGCGCTCATCCTGATGCTGGTCATTCTCTGGTGGGGCTGGGACTACGCGATGCGCGGCCGCGTGCAGTCGATGGCCGGCCTCGAAAGCCTGTCGATGATGTGGTCGTACCTGGCGCTGCCGGTCGGTTCCGTCTTCTGCCTGTTCGGCATCGTTGGGAATTTTCTCGATCCCAAGCGGCTTGAGCTGGAGACTGCGCAATGACGCCCGTGATGGTTGCAACGATGGTGCTGTGTTTTGCACTGTCGGTTTCTGTTGCAGTGTCCATCGGGCTCGCCTCGATCCTGGGCATCCAGGTGGCCAATGCCAACATGCTGATCTCCGTCAAGGAGATGTTCAATTCGATCAACAAGTTTCCGCTGGCGGCCATTCCGTTCTTCATCCTGGCCGGCAACCTGATGGAAACGGGCGGCATCTCGCGGCGGCTGGTCGAGTTTGCCAAGAGCATCGTGGGCGGCGTGCAGGGCGGCCTGCCGATGACCTGCGTGCTCACCTGCATGATCTTTGCGGCGGTGTCGGGCTCGTCGGTGGCCACCACCTTCGCCATTGGCGCGATCCTGATTCCGGCGCTCATCAAGCACGGCTACCCCACCGCCTACGCGGCCGCGCTGCAGGCCACCAGCGCCGAGCTCGGCGTGATCATCCCGCCCTCGATCCCGATGATCCTGTACGGCGTGAGCGCCGAGGTGTCGATCGGCGAGCTGTTCATCGCGGGCTTCGGCCCCGGCATTCTCATCAGCCTGGCGCTCATGCTGTTCGTCTGGGCCTTCTGCAAGTGGAAGGGCTGGGGCAAAAACGACGGCGACGGCCGCATGCCGTTTGGCAAGGCGCTGTGGCAGGCCGGCTGGGCGCTGCTGATGCCCGTCATCATCCTGGGCGGCATCTACGGCGGCATCTTCACGCCGACCGAAGCCTCGGCCGTGGCGGTGTTCTATGCGCTGGTGGTGGGCGTGGTGATCTACCGCGAGATCAAGCCCAAGGACCTGTACGTGATCCTGCGCAAGTCGGTGCTGTCGTCGGCGGTGATCATGTTCATCATCGCCAACGCGGGCCTGTTCGCGTTCCTGATCACGCGCGCGGGGGTGCCCGACGCCATCGGCCACTGGCTGCAGGAAGTGCTGAAGTCGCCCGCGATGTTCCTTCTGGGCGTGAACGCGGCGCTGTTCATCATCGGCATGTTCATCGAGACCAGCGCGGCCATCATCGTGCTCGCGCCCATCCTTGCGCCGGTGGCGGTGCACTTCGGCATCGACCCGGTGCACTTCGGGCTCATCATGGTGGTGAACCTCGCCCTGGGCATGATCACCCCGCCCTTCGGCGTGAACCTGTTCGCGGCCTGCACGGTGGCGCGCATCTCGCTGGACCGGATCGTGAAGTACCTGGTGCCCTTCGTGCTCGTGATCCTGGCCTGCCTGCTGGTGATCACCTACGTGCCGTGGATATCGCTGGCGCTGCGCGACCTGGTGTATGCCAAGTAGCTGAGACGGCGCGAAAAACAAGGAAGAAACGGCAGCCTGTTCGCAGGCTGCTTTTTTTTTGCGCTGCCGGGGCGCTGTAAGGCAAACGTTTCATGAAGATGTCACCGCTTGCAACGATGCTTCAGCCCTCGATCCCCAAAAGCTGTGGCGCCATGTTTCCCACCAAGACCGACAAGGCACGCGACGAACTCCAGGGCCGCCAGCGCACGCTGAGCCAGCGCGAGCGCGCCTTGCTGCTGATGGCAGACGGCCGGCGTTCGCTGACCGATTTCAGCCCGCTGTTCGCCAGCCGCACCGAAGCCGAGCAGGCGATCCAGGCGCTGATGCGCCAGGGCTATCTGCAGGACGCGCAGCCGGTGGCTGCCGCGGCGGCGCAGGCCGCGGCCCAGCCGCCCGCCCCGGTACCCGCGGCCGACCCGATCCAACTCGCCACCGCCGCCGACAACTTCGACGGCAAGCGCTCCCTGGCCACCACGCGCATGTTCCTGTTCGACATCTGCGAGCGCATGTTCGTGCGGCGCGACCCCAAGTTCGCGCTGCAGATGCGCGATGCCCTGCGCGAGGCGCGCGACCGCGGCGCGATGCTGACCATCGCCGCGCTGATGCTCACCGAGGTCGAGAAAACCGCCGGCGCCGAGCGGGCCGAATCGCTGCGCGAGCGCATCGACCGGCTGCTGCCGCCGGCCGAGACCGTGCACTGAGCCGCAGACCGGCCGCCCGCGATCCACTACACTCCCATGGTCAGGAGAGAGCCCCGCCAGCCGGGGCCGCCGAAGGCGCAGGGGTTTCCCGAACGCTCAGGCAAAAGGACTGACACAGCGTTGGCGCATGCCGGCGCTTCCTTGCTGGAGAGAGGCTGTTGCTTGCATCGACGCGATGCGCCGGCCCACCGAAGGAGCAAACCCCGATCGTGGGGCGAATCTCTCAGGTAAAGCGGACAGCAGGGGTGGCCCATGGCTCGCGCCATGGAATTCGTCTGCCCCTTTGGAGTGCCCCGTGGCCGCTTCCTCCGATTCCTCTTCCGCCGAACAACTCCTGAAGACCCCGCTGTACGGCCTGCACGTGGAGCTCGGTGCCCGCATGGTGCCCTTTGCAGGCTATTCGATGCCGGTGCAATACCCCGCCGGCCTCATGGCCGAGCACAGGCACACGCGCAACGCCGCCGGCCTGTTCGACATCTCGCACATGGGCCAGCTGCGCCTGGTCGGACCGGACGCCGCGGCCGCCTTTGAAACCCTGATGCCGGTCGACGTGATCGACCTTGCGCCCGGCAAGCAGCGCTACGGGCTGCTGCTGAACGACGAGGGCGGCATCCTCGACGACCTGATGTTCTTCAACGAAGGCCACGGCTCGATCTTCGTGATCGTCAACGGCGCCTGCAAGGTGGCGGACATCGCCCACATCCAGCAGAAGATCGGCGCACGCTGCGATGTGCAGCCCATGCCCGACCACGCGCTGCTCGCGCTGCAGGGCCCGCAGGCGGCCGCGGTGCTGGCGCGGCTGTCGCCGGGCATCGAGCGCTTCGTGTTCATGACCGGCGGCGCGGTGCAGATCGGCGGCATTCCGGCCTTTGCCACGCGCAGCGGCTACACCGGCGAAGACGGCTTCGAGATCTCGGTGGCCGGCCAGAATGCCGAGGCGCTGGCCCGCCTGCTGCTGGCCCAGCCCGAGGTCGAGCCCATTGGCCTGGGCGCGCGCAATTCGCTGCGGCTGGAAGCGGGGCTGTGCCTCTACGGCAACGACATCGACACCACCACCACGCCGGTCGAGGCCTCGCTCAACTGGGCGATCCAGAAGGTCCGCCGCACCGGCGGCGCGCGCGAAGGCGGCTTTCCGGGCGCGGCCCGGGTGCTGGCCCAGCTCGCCGCCGCCACGGCCGGCGCCGCGGGCCACACCGACCACGACACGCTGAAGCGCAAGCGCGTCGGCCTCGTGGCGCTGGAACGCGTTCCGGTGCGCGACGGCACGGTGCTGCAGTCCTTCGAAGGCAAGGACATCGGCTTTGTCACGAGCGGCCTGCTCGGCCCGACGGCCGACCGCCCGATCGCCATGGGCTACGTGGCCACCGCGTATTCCGAGCCCGGCACGCGCGTGCAGGCCATCGTGCGCGGCAAGCCGGTGCCGATGGAAGTCTCGACGCTGCCTTTCGTGCCGACGCGCTACTACCGCGGCTAGGCGCTGCGCCCCCGATCATCTTTTTTTCCACGAGGAGTTTTCCACCATGAGCATCAAGTACACCAAGGACCACGAATGGGTCTCGGCCGAAGGCAGCGCAGCCACCGTCGGCATCACCGTGCATGCGCAGGACGCGCTCGGCGACGTGGTCTTTGTCGACCTGCCCGAAGTCGGCAAGACCTTTGCCCAGGGCGAGGTGGCCGGTGTCGTCGAATCGGTCAAGGCCGCAGCCGATGTGTTCATGCCCGTGTCGGGCGAGATCACCGAAGTGAACGAAGCCCTGCGCGCCGATCCCTCGCTCGCCAACACCGACCCGCTGGCCGCCGGCTGGTTCTTCAAGGTCAAGCTCAGCGAGCCCGCGCAGCTCGACGCGCTGCTCGACGCGGCCAGCTACGACAAGTTCGCTGCCGAGTCCTGATCCGCCGAGTTCGCAAGCCGCCTTTTCCTCATCCCGAGCCTTCACCGCCATGCCGATTCCCGCCCTTCCCTCTTTGCAACAACTGGAGAACGCCGAAGAGTTTCTCGCCCGCCACATCGGCATCGATGCGGCGGACGAGGCGCGCATGCTGCCGGTGATCGGTTCGGAAACGCGCGCCGAGCTCATCGACGGCATCGTGCCCGCAGCCATCCGCCGCGCCAAGCCGATGCGGCTGCCGGCGCCCGCCACCGAGGCCGATGCACTGGCCGAGCTCAAGGCGATCGCGGCAAAGAACAAGGTCTTCAGGAGCTTCATCGGCCAGGGCTACTACGGCACGCACACGCCGGGCGTCATCCTGCGCAACGTGCTCGAGAACCCCGCCTGGTACACGGCCTACACGCCCTACCAGGCCGAGATTTCGCAGGGCCGCATGGAAGCGCTGCTCAACTTCCAGACCATGGTGTGCGACCTCACGGGCATGGCCATCGCCAATGCCTCGATGCTCGACGAAGCCACGGCGGCAGCCGAGGCGATGACGCTCGCCAAGCGCAGCGTCAAGAGCAAGAGCAACGTGTTCCTGGTGTCGGGCGACTGCCATCCGCAGACCATCGAGGTCATCAAGACGCGCGCCGCGCCGCTGGGCATCGAGGTGAAGGTGAGCACCGTGTCCGAGACGCTGCCGCACCTGATGGTGAGCGGCGAATTCTTCGGCGTGCTCGCGCAGTACCCCGCCACCACCGGCCACGTGCACGACCTGCGTCCGCTCGCGGGCCATGCGCACCAGTGCGACGCCGCCTTCTGCGTGGCCGCCGACCTGCTCGCGCTCACCTTGCTCGCGCCGCCCGGCGAATGGGACGCCGACATCGTCTGCGGCACCACGCAGCGCTTCGGCATGCCGATGTGCAACGGCGGCCCGCACGCGGCCTACCTGGCCTGCCGCGACGAGTTCAAGCGCTCGCTGCCGGGCCGCCTGGTGGGCGTGAGCGTCGACACCCACGGCCAGCCCGCCTACCGCCTTGCGCTGCAGACGCGCGAGCAGCACATCCGCCGCGAGAAGGCCACCTCCAACATCTGCACCGCGCAGGTGTTGCCGGCCGTGGTGGCCAGCATGTACGCCGTGTACCACGGCCCCGACGGCCTCACGCGCATTGCACAGCGCGTGGCTGCGCTCACGGCCATCCTCGCGCAGGGCCTCGCGCAGATGGGCCGCGAGCCGGTCAACGGCACCGCCTTCGATTCGCTGACCATCCGCACCGGCGACGACACGCCCAAGATCATCGAACGCGCCCAGGCCGCGGGCGTCAACCTGCGCCAGCGGCTGCAGCAGCACCTGGGCATCTCGCTCGACGAGACCACCACGCGCGCCGACATCGAAACGCTCTGGGCGCTGTTCGTGCCCGCCGGCACGCCGATGCCGCGCTTCGACGACCTGGCCAACGCTGTGCCGCGCCTGCCCGAGGACCTGCGGCGCACCAGCGCCTTTCTCACGCACCCGGTGTTCAACACCCACAAGAGCGAAACCGCGATGCTGCGCTACATCCGCAGCCTGTCGGACAAGGACCTGGCGCTCGACCGCAGCATGATCCCGCTCGGCAGCTGCACCATGAAGCTCAACGCGACCAGCGAGATGATCCCGATCACCTGGCCCGAGTTCGCGAACATCCATCCCTTTGCGCCGGCCGAGCAGCTGGTGGGCTACGCCCAGCTCGACGCGCAGCTGCGCGCCTGGCTCTGCGAAGCCACCGGCTACGCGGGCATCAGCCTGCAGCCCAACGCGGGCTCGCAGGGCGAATACGCCGGCCTGCTGGCCATCCGCTCCTTCCATGAGGCCAACGGCCAGGGGCACCGCAACATCTGCCTCATTCCTTCGTCGGCGCACGGCACCAACCCCGCGAGCGCACAGATGGTGGGCCTGCAGGTGGTGGTGACGGCCTGCGACGCGCAGGGCAACGTCGACATGGACGACCTCAGGCGCGCCTGCGAGAAGCACAGCGACAAGCTCGCGGCCGTGATGATCACCTACCCGAGCACGCACGGCGTGTTCGAAACCCGCGTGAAGGAGCTCTGCGAACTGGTGCATGAGCACGGCGGCCGCGTGTACGTGGACGGCGCCAACATGAATGCGCTGGTCGGCGTGGCCGCGCCGGGCGAGTTCGGCGGCGACGTCAGCCACCTGAACCTGCACAAGACTTTCTGCATTCCGCACGGCGGCGGCGGCCCGGGCGTGGGCCCGGTGTGCGTGGTCGAAGACCTCGTGCCCTACCTGCCGGGGCATGCGACGGCCGGCGTGGCATCGAACGGCGTCGGCGCCGTCTCGGCCGCGCCGCTGGGCAATGCGGCGGTGCTGCCGATCAGCTGGATGTACTGCCGCATGATGGGCGCCAAGGGCCTGCAGGCAGCGACCGAAATCGCGATCCTGAGCGCCAACTACATCAGCGCGCGCCTGAAGGATCATTACCCCACGCTGTACGCGAGCCCCAACGGCCACGTCGCGCACGAGTGCATCCTCGACCTGCGCCCGCTCAAGGACAGCAGCGGCGTCACCGCCGAGGACGTGGCCAAGCGGCTGATCGACTACGGCTTCCATGCGCCCACGCTGAGCTTCCCGGTGCCCGGCACGCTGATGGTGGAACCCACCGAGAGCGAGCCGCTGGCCGAACTCGACCGCTTCATCGACGCGATGATCGCGATCCGCGGCGAGATCCGCCGCGTCGAGGAAGGCGTCTGGCCGAAGGACGACAACCCGCTCAAGCATGCGCCGCACACCGCGGCCAGCCTGATGGCGGCGGAATGGCCGCACCCCTATTCGCGCGAACTCGGGGCGTTTCCGCTGGCGGAACTCAAGCTGGCCAAGTACTGGCCGCCGATCGGCCGCGTCGACAACGTGTATGGCGACCGCAACCTGTTCTGCAGCTGCGTGCCGGTGGGCGACTACAAGGAAACCGAGGAGGCCTGAAAAAGGCCGCTCAGGCTTCGCGGCGGTACATCGCCCATTTCACGGTGAGGATGTCCGCCGCGATCTTCGCGGCGTTGACGCCCGCGTAGCTTTGGGACGGATCGAATTCGAAGCCTTCCTTGTAGCACCTGACATGCGCGAAATCGCGGTCGAAGGTCATCGGTCCCATGAGTTCGGCGGGGTCGGTGCCCGCGGGAAGCGCCAGGAATTTCTCGGGATCGGTGGCACTCTGGTAGAGGTCGACGCTCATCAGGTTCATACGGGTGTCCTCGAAATCTGGGGATCCCGCGAATCATCCCCGGCATCCGCGCCGCATGCAATCGGCCCGCGCCTACACGGCGGCGCGCCACCGGGTCAGCGCTGCTGCTGCTTCTTCTTCAGCATCTCGCCGGTGGCGATCTGCTCGCGGAAGCCTCGCAGGCTGGCCTTCATCCTGCGCTCGTTCTCCAGCCCCATGCGCACCATGATCTTCTGGCCTGACGAGAGCGACTCGAGCTGCGGATCGGCGTATTCGTAGCGCACCCATGGCCGCTGCGAAGACACGTTGCCCTTCACCTCGACGAGGCGAACCGGCACTGGGCCGGCGGGCTCGGGCGCCTGCAGCAGATGGTCGATCACGGCGATGAGCCGGTCATTGAAGTAGCGCCCCGGATAGCCGAGGTCCTCATAGGCTTTCTGAAACAGCGGATAGAGCTGGGCGTAGGTCTTGGCCGCCTTGGCCGGATTGATCGACTCGGCAAGCTGCACGATGGGGGTGTAGCGAGCGGCATTGCCGGGTGCGATGGTCTGCGCCTCGCCCTTGCCCTGGGTGGTGAAGCGCTGCTTCGTCGGCTGCACCGGCCAGGTGCTCGCGGGCGACTGCTCGCGCGCGAGGTTGTCGACCGTGGCCACGAAGCGGCGCACGATGCCTTCGAACTGCAGGAAGTCCGCCACGTTCTTGCTGCCCATCAGGTCGACCAGCGCCTTCATCACGCGCGTATCGGAATCGGCGAGCTTGGGCAGCCCCGAAGCGGGCAGCGCGATCGCGTCGATCGGGTTCTGGGGCTCCGGGGATTCGGGCAGCGAGGGCGGCGGCGGTGCGGGCGCAAGCCCGTCGTTGGGGGCGGCGGCCACCGGCGGTTCGACCGGCAGCGGCGGTTGCTGCTGCTGCTGGTACCAGCGCCAGCCCAGGAATCCGGCGGCGATCGCCAGCAGCACGATGACGACGATGGTTCCGGTCGAGGTCTCGCGCCGCGGCCTGTACGCGGGCGCATCGTGCGGATCGCGCACGTCGGGAATTTCGGGGATGTCTCGGTCGGACATGTCTGCGGTTTCCTTTTTTGGAGGATTGCAATGGGAGACGAGCGGCTATGGTGCACCAGATCGGCACCCCGCCGCGGCGTCATCCCGTAACGCCCTGTGACGCGCTCCCGGCGCGAAAGTTCGCCCGCTAGGAGGCGCCCGCCGCCGAGCCGAGCGACTGCAGCCACGCCAGTGCGCCCTGCAGCTCGGCCGGGCGGATCTCGTGGCCGCCCGGAAAATCGGCCCCCGACAGGGCCAGCGGCAGGCCGCGCGCGAGTTCGCGCGACGCCTCTGCGGCGCTTGGCGGAATCACGTTGTCGGCGCTGCCGTGGCTCACCCACAGTGCCTTGCCCTCGAAAGCCTCGGGCGCCGCGATGTGCGCCGCCGCCTGTTGCAGCAGCCGGCCGTGCCACACCATTGCGGCGCGAACTTTCGCGGGCTGTGTCAGCAGCAGCGACAGCGCCATGATGCCGCCCTGGCTGAAGCCGCCGACCACCACGCGCTCAGGCGGCACGCCGAGCTGCTGCGACGCCGAGGCCACCATCTCGCCCACCAGGAAGCGGCTTTCGCGCTCCTGCTCCTCGTTGATGCGCCGCTCGCCATCAGGCAGCACCTCGAACTCGAACCACGCGTACGCATCGGGCGACAGCACATACGGCGCGCGCAGGCTCAGCACGTGAAACTGCGGCGGCATGAGCCGCGCAAGGCCGAACAGGTCCTGCTCGTTGCTGCCGACGCCGTGCATCAGCACCAGCAGCCAGGGCTCGCGCACGTTCGGCCCTGCGGCCTGCTCGAGAAACTTGAAAGGCAGGTGGAGTTGCGTCATGAAGTCAGGCCGTAAGAGATTGAAAACCTTGCGCCAAGGCGCGCGTGATCTCGGCGGCCGGCAGCTCGCGGCAGCCGGTGGCATTCTGCCCCGACCACAGCGGAGAAAAATCGCCGCTGCCCTGCGCCTCGGCCTTGGCGCGCAAGGGCGCAATGCCCGAGGTGGCCAGCGGAAACTCGGGCGCCGCCGCACCGATCGGCCCCAGCTCGCGCATCACGCGGTTCACGATGCCGCGCGCGGGGCGGCCCGTGAAGAGATTGGTCAGCGCCGTGTGGCGCGCGGCCTGGCTCTTGAGCGCCGCGCGGTGCACGGCGCTGGTGGTCGCCTCCGGCGCCAGCAGATAGGCGGTGCCGACCTGCACGCCCGCAGCGCCCAGCGCCATGGCCGCGGCCACGCCTGCTGCATCGGCAATGCCGCCGGCCGCGATCACCGGCACCTTCACGGCATGCACCAGCTGCGGCAGCAGCGCAAAGGTGCCGAGCTGCCTCGTCAGGTCGTGCGACAGGAAATGGCCGCGATGCCCGCCGGCCTCCAGCCCTTGCGCGATGACCGCATCCACGCCACGCGCTTCGAGCCACCGCGCCTCCTCGACCGTGGTGGCCGAGGCCAGCACCTTCGCACCCCAGCCGTGCACCTGCGCCATCAGCGCCTCCGAAGGCAGCCCGAAATGAAAGCTCACCACCTCCGGGCGGAACTCTGCCAGCACAGTGGCCACGTCGGCACTGAACGGGTTGCGCCCGGGGCCGGTGGGGATGCTCGCAGCATCGATGCCGAACTCGGTGTAGTACGGTGCCAGCGCGCTGCGCCATGCCGCCTCGCGCTCGGCGCTCGGCTCCGGCGGCGTGTGGCAGAAGAAGTTGACGTTGAAGGGCTTGCCGGTGCCGGCCCGGATTGCGGCGAGCTCGCTGCGCATGGTGTCGGGGCCCAGCATGGCGCAGGGCAGCGAGCCGAGGCCGCCGGCGTTGCTGACCGCAATGGCCATGGCGCTGCCCTGCACGCCCGCCATGGGTGCCTGGATCAGCGGCAGATCGGTGCCGAGGAGTTGCTGCAAGGGAGTGGTCATGTCGGATGTTCCTTCTGGATGCGCCGTGCGCGCCAGCGCCTATTTTGCGGCGAAGCCCAAAGCCCTGCGTTCAGCCGGCAGGCGCTGCGGGAAGCCGCTTCTCCAGCAGGCGCAGGCCGATGGCCATCGCGATGAAGACAGCCGCGACGGCCGCCGAATTGAGCGCTGCGCGTGCAAACCCGAGTTGGCCCACGTCCATGAACGGATACGGGTACCAGCTCACGAACGCACCGCGCACGAAGGTGTAGACGATCCATGCGAGCGGCAGCAGCACGGCCCGCCCGACGGTGCCGCGGTCGGTGCGCGGCCGCGGTCCGACCAGGGCCCAGCCGAGCACCGTGAACACCGGCGTCACCGTGTGAAGCAGGAAGTTGGCAAGCTGCCCCGAGGGCGTGAGCTCGCGCAGCCCCGTGAGCACCGTGTGGAACACGATGCCCGTGACCGCGATGCAGAGCACCGCCGTGAGCCGCAGCACCCGGAACAGCCGCCCGTCGTGCGCGGGACGAAAGGCGAGCAGCGCGCAGACGCCGCCGACGAGCAGGTTCGAATCGATGGTGAAGTAGCTGAACAGCCGAACGAAGCGCTCCAGATGCGTGGGCGCGATGCCGGGGCCGCCACTGATCGCCGCGCTCAGCTCGAGGCCGATTCCCCCGGCCGCGGCCAGCGCCACCACGCCGTGCAGAAAGCGCGCGAGCGCAATGGGGCCCCAGGCGGCTTGCGGTGCGGTCTTGGCGATATCCGGTTGTGGCGGCATGTGAACCTCCAAAGCTTGGCGCATCGAGAGTATGCCGAAGTGAATGCTTTCAATTTCTTGCCGCTTCGGCATGGATCCATTGCAGGAAGGCCGCGACCGATGACCGCTTGGCGTGCCGTGGTGGATACACCGCAAAGTGCGCCTTGACCTTGATCGCCTGATCAAGGCCGAACACGGGCCTGAGCTTGCGCTCGGCAATGTGCCTTGCGGCAATCGTCGCACTTTCAAGCGCAACGCCCAGGCCTTGGGTGGCTGCATCGAGCGACATCTGCGCCCGATCGAAACGAATGGCAAACCTGTCGGGCGCCCGCTTGTCGCTGAACTGTCCGAACCAGTCCGACCACTGCACCACGCTGACGTTGCTCTGGATCAGCTTCACGCCGCCGAGCTGTTCGATGCGCTTCAAGCCGTGCTGCCGGATGAATGCAGGACTCGCGAGCGGCACGATGCGCTCCTCGAACAGGGGTTCTACCACCAGGTCGGGCCAGTTCGGTATTCCATAGCGGATGTCGATGTCGGCCTGGCCCAGGGCGAAATCGCTGGTTGTGTGCGCGGCCGACAGGTTCAGCGAAATGTCCGGGTAAGCCTGCGCAAAGCCACGCAGCCGCGACATCAGCCAAAGGCTCGCAATGCTGGGCGCCGAGTGCACATACAGGCTGTTGCTCACGCCTTGGCGCAGATCGTCGGTTGCCGATGCGATGGCCAGCAACGCGCCGCCAACTTTCGACAAGTACATGTCGCCCGCGGCGCTGAGCCGCACGCCGTGGGCGCTGCGCTCGAACAGCCGCACACCGAGATGCGCTTCGAGGCGCGACACCTGATGGCTGATCGCCGAAGCAGTGAGGTGGAGTTCCGACGCCGCAAGGGCAAAGCTTCTTCTTCGTGCCACCGCTTCGAAGGCCTGCAGGTTGGTCACGGCGGGCAGTGTGGACATAGGGTCAACCCGGTCGTTAGATGACAAACTGTCATCTTAGGCTGAAAACACATCGCTTGTCGTCATGCATTGGTCCGACGACCATCGCCAACCACACCACTCTGGAGACAAATCGATGCTGCTCAAGGACAAGATCGTCGTCATTACCGGCGGCGCCGGCGTCAACGGCCTCGGGTTCGCCACGGCGCGCCTGATGGCGGCCCATGGCGCCCGTGTCGCGGTGCTCGACCTGGAGCGCGCCGCCCCTGCGGCGGCGGCCGCGCAACTCGGCCCCGCGCATCTTGGAATCGTTGCCGACGTGACCGACAAGGCCTCTTGCGATGCCGCCGCCGCGACTGTGCTGAAGGCATTCGGCCGCATCGACACGCTGGTCAACAACGCAGGCATCACACAGCCGGTCAAGACGCTCGAGATCAGCGGTGCGGACTATGACCGCATCCTCGACGTCAGCCTGCGGGGCACGCTGTACATGTCGCAGGCGGTTCTGCCTTCCATGCAGCAACAGGGCGGCGGATCGATCGTCTGCATCTCGTCGGTTTCCGCGCAGCGCGGCGGGGGCATCCTGGGCGGTCCGCACTACTCGGCGGCCAAGGCCGGCGTGCTTGGCCTGGCACGCGCCATGGCGCGGGAGTTCGGCCCCGAAGGCATCCGGATCAACAGCATCACGCCCGGCCTGATCGGCACCGACATCATCAAGGGCAGGCTCACCGAAGAGAAAAAGGCCGAGATCGCCGAGACCATTCCGCTCGGCCGGCTGGGCCGCGCCAACGACATCGCCGGCGCCTGCGTCTTCCTTGCCAGCGATCTGTCGCTGTACTGCACGGGGATCACGCTCGACGTGAATGGCGGCATGTTGATCCATTGAGCCCCTGCGCCCCTGAGCCAGCGATCCCTTTTCATTTCTACAACCAGGAGACGACAACCATGACCGAGCCCAAGCCCATCCCCGCGAAACTCAATCGCCGCCTACTGCTGGCCGCAGGCGCAGCGCTGCCCCTGTTTTCGATCGTCACGCGCCGCGCGGATGCTGCCGAGTTCGAACTCAAGTACGCCACCGGACAGGATCCGACCCACCCGGTCAACTTGCGCGCCAAGGAAGCGCATGACCGCATCCGGGAAGCCACCTCGGGCCGGGTCAACATCAAGCTCTTTCCGGCCAATCAATTGGGCAGCGACACGGACCTGCTGGCGCAAGTGCGAAACGGCTCGGTCGAGTTCTTCAATCTCTCCTCGCTGATCCTGTCGACCTTCGTGCCTGTCTCGGGCATCACGAGCGTGGGCTTTGCCTTCAAGGGCTACGACGATGTCTGGAAGGCGATGGACGGCGACCTGGGCAACCACATTCGAGCCGAGATCGCGAAGACACCCATCTTCACCGTCTCGCGGATCTGGGACAACGGCTTCCGCCACGTCACATCGTCCGGGCGCGAGATCAAGTCCGCAGCCGACCTGAAGGGCTTCAAGGTGCGGGTGCCTCCCGCACCTCCGCTGACCTCGCTGTTCAAGGCGCTGGACGCCGCTCCATCGCCGATCAACTTCAACGAGGTCTACACCGCCTTGCAGACCAAGGTGGTGGAAGGCCAGGAGAATCCGCTCGCCATCATCTCGACCGCGCGGCTCTACGAAGTCCAGAAGACCTGCAGCCTGACCGGCCATGTCTGGGACGGCTACTGGGTTCTTGGCAACAAGCGCGCATTCCAGAAGCTGCCATCGGACGTCCAGCAGGTCATCACGCGAGAGATCGACAAGTCCGCCATCGATCAGCGGGCCGACGTTGCCAGGCTCAGCAGCAGCCTGGTGTCCGACCTCAAGGCCAAGGGCGTCGGCTTCATCGACGTGCAGCAGGAAGACTTCCGCAACAAGCTGGCGAGCACGGGCTTCTACGGCGAATGGAAGTCGAAGTACGGCGCTGCGCCTTGGGATCTCCTGGAGAAAGTCTCCGGCAAGCTCGGCTGATCGACCGCCGTCCGCCGCGTGAAAGAAAACCATGAACATCCCTAGTGACGAGCCCGGCGCTGCCGGGAGCATGGCTGCGCCGGACCGGCGCGGACCGCTCGCATGGCTCGAGACCTTGAACAAGGCGCTGGCCATGCTGGTTGAGATCCCGGCCGCGCTGCTGGTGCTGGCCGAGGTCGTTGTGCTTCTTGCCGGCGTGACCAGCCGCTACGTGTTTCACGAGCCGCTGGTGTGGTCTGACGAACTGGCTTCGATCCTCTTCCTCTGGCTGGCGATGCTCGGCTCGATCGTTGCGTTCCAGCGCGGCGAGCACATGCGCATGACGGCGATCGTGGGCAAGCTCGATTCGCGCAAACGGGCCTTCCTGGACCTGATCGCCATCGCTGCGGCCATTGCCTTCCTTGCATTTGTCGTTCACCCTGCCTACGAGTTCGCGCAGGACGAGGTCTTCGTCACGACGCCGGCCATGGGCATCCCCAACTCCTGGCGGGCATCGGCGCTGCCGGTCGGCCTCGGACTGATGCTGCTGGTCGGCGTCATCCAGATCCTGCGCATCGGCCGATGGAAGGATGCGTGCCTGGCGCTGGGCCTGGTCGCCGTGGTCATTGGAGGAATGGCACTGGCCGGACCCCTGCTGGTGCCGCTGGGCAACTGGAATCTCCTCCTCTTCTTCGTGTTCGGCGTGGGTGCCATGGTGCTGCTGGGCCTGCCGATCGCGTTCTCGTTCGGACTGGCGACCTTTGGCTACATCGCGCTGACGACCGCCACGCCAACGGTGGTGGTCGTGGGCCGGATGGACGAAGGCATGAGCCATCTCATCCTGCTCGCGGTTCCGCTGTTCGTCCTGCTCGGCCTGCTCATCGAGATGACCGGGATCGCGCGCGCCATGGTCAGCTTCCTGGGCAGCCTGCTGGGACACGTGCGCGGCGGGCTCTCTTATGTGCTGATCGGCGCGATGTATCTGGTCTCGGGCATTTCGGGATCCAAGGCTGCCGACATGGCGGCCGTGGCACCGGCACTCTTCCCCGAGATGCGCAAGCGGGGCGCGAAGCCTGGCGATCTGGTCGCATTGCTCTCCGCAACCGGCGCGCAAACCGAAACGATTCCGCCCTCACTGGTGCTGATCACGATCGGTTCCGCGACGGGTGTCTCGATTGCGGCCCTCTTCACGGGCGGCCTGCTGCCCGGAGTGGTGGTCGGCGCGACCTTGGCCGCACTCGTGTGGTGGCGCTATCGGGGCGAGGACCTGTCGGGCGTGCGCAAGGCGAGCGGCCGCGAGATCGCCAGGTCGTTCCTGATCTCGATCCCTGCCCTTGCGCTGCCCGTCGTCATCCGCGCAGCGGTGGTCGAGGGCGTTGCAACGGCGACGGAAGTGTCCACCATCGGCATCGTCTACGCGGTGATCGCCGGACTTCTTGTGTACCGCCAGTTCGACTGGAAGCGGATCTATCCGATGCTGGTCAGCACTGCGTCGCTTTCCGGCTCGATCCTGTTCATCATCGGTGCTGCCACCGGCATGGCCTGGGCGCTGACTCAATCGGGATTCTCGAGCGCGCTGGCGGACACGATGAAGGCGCTGCCGGGCGGCGCCATCACCTTCATGGCGGTATCGGTTGTTGCCTTCATCATTCTCGGATCGGTGCTGGAGGGCATCCCGGCCATCGTGCTGTTGGGTCCTCTGCTGTTTCCCATTGCGCGCCAGGTCGGCATCCACGAAGTGCACTACGCGATGGTCGTGACCCTCGCGATGGGCATCGGCCTCTTCGCACCGCCGTTCGGCGTCGGGTACTACGCGGCCTGCGCCATCAGCCGGATCCATCCGAACGAGGGCATGAAGCCGATCGTCGGCTACATGGTCGCCTTGTTCATCGGAACGGTGGCCGTGGCCGCAATTCCCTGGATCTCGATCGGATTCCTCTGACATGCGCACGCAGGAACACGGACCGCCCGGGCGGCCGCCTCTCGCGATCGTCGCGCCCCACCTTTTCTACACACTTTTTCCAGGAGATTTCCGTGTCTGACTTATCAACGCTTCAACAAAGCGCCCGCCGCATTCGCGCCTACGCACTGCGCATGGGCGAAGTGCAAGGACAGGGCTATATCGGCCAGGCGCTCGGGTGGGCCGACGTCCTTGCGGTGGCCTACAAGCACGCGCTGGCGTACAGGCCGGAGGAGCCGAAGTGGGAAGGCCGCGACCGCTTCCTCCTGTCCCACGGCCACTATGCGATTGCCTTCTACGCGGCACTGATCGAGGCCGGGATCATTCCCGAGGAAGAGCTCGAAACCTACGGCAGCGACGACAGCCGGCTGCCGATGTCCGGCATGGCCACCTACACGCCGGGCATGGAAATGTCCGGCGGCTCGCTCGGGCAAGGCCTTCCGATTGCCGTCGGCATGGCGCTGGGGCTGCGTCTGAAGAACAACCCGGCCTTCGTCTACAACTCGATGTCGGACGGAGAACTGGACGAGGGATCGACCTGGGAGGCTGCGATGGGCGCCGCGCACCACCGCCTGCCCAACCTGATCTGCCTGGTCGATATCAACAACCAGCAGGCCGATGGCCCGTCCGGAAAGATCATGGGCTTCGAGCCGCTCGCCGCCAAATGGGAAGCGTTCGGCTGGCACGTGCAGCGCGTCGATGGCAACGACCTGCCGGCCGTCATGGCTGCCTTCGATGCCGCGCGCGCACTGAAGGAAGAAAAGCCGCGCGTCATCTTGTTCGACACATTGATGGGACGGGGCGTCCCCTTCCTCGAGACGCGGGACAAGAACCATTTCATCCGCGTCGACCCGCCGGAATGGCAGCAAGCCATCGCCCATGTCGACAGCGCGCAATCCGAAGGAGCCCTGTGATGAGTACCACCACCGAAAAGAAGCCGAGGCTCACGACCTCCGCGATGATCGCCTCCATCGCCAGCGAAGGCCAGCGCGTGACAGCGGCGCCGTTCGGCAAAGCCCTGGTCGAGTTGGGCCGCAGCCGTCCGGAGATCGTCGGGATGACGGCCGACCTTGCCAAGTACACCGACCTGCACCTGTTCGCGAAGGAGTATCCCGAGCGGTTCTTCCAGATGGGCATGGCCGAGCAGTTGCTGATGGCGGCCGCGGGTGGCATGGCCAAGGAAGGATTCATTCCCTTTGCGACGACGTACGCCGTCTTCGGCACCCGCCGGGCCTACGACTTCGTGCATCAGGTGATTGCGGAAGAGAACCTCAACGTCAAGATGTGCTGCGCGCTGCCGGGGCTGACCACCGGCTATGGACCGAGCCACCAGGCCACCGAAGACCTGGCATTGATGCGCGGCATCCCGGGCCTGACGATCATCGACCCTTGCGACGCGCTCGATATCGAGCAGGCCGTACCCCAGATGGCCGACCATCAGGGCCCCGTCTATATGCGGTTGCCGCGCGGCAATGTGCCGCGCGTATTGGACGAGTACGACTACAAGTTCGAACTCGGCAAGGCCAAGCTGATTCGCGACGGAAAAAGCGTACTGGTGATCGCCAGCGGCTTCATGACGATGCGCTCGCTCGAGGTCGCCGAGCAACTCAGGAATGACGGCGTCGATATTGCCGTGCTGCACGTGCCCACGATCAAGCCGCTGGATGAGGCAACGATCCTTGCCGAAGTCCGGCGGCTGGGCCGGCTGGTCGTGGTGGCGGAGAACCATTCGGTGATCGGCGGCCTTGGCGAGGCGGTGGCGGGCCTCCTGATGCGCTCGGGAGTCTCGACGGCCTATCGCCAGATCGGCTTGCCCGATGCGTTCCTCGACGCGGGCGCCCTGCCGACACTGCATGACCGCTACGGCATCTCGGCGCAGATGATGAGCCGGCAGATCAAGGGCTGGGTATGAGCCCGGCGGCCAAACAGTCTCCCTGCATAGACACGACTGCCAGGAAGAAGGTGGGGTTCATCGGGCTGGGCGCGATGGGCCGCGGCGCCGTCGGCAACCTGATTGCAAAGGGCTTCGACGTGGTGGGTTGCGACGTACGTCCCGAAGCACTCGAGTGGCTGCAAGCGCAAGGCGGCATTCCAGCAAGCTCGCTTGCCGAGATGGCCGGCCAGGTCAGCGTGGTGGTGTGCTTCGTCGTCAATTCGCGGCAGACCGAAACCGTGCTCTTTGGCGACAACGGCCTGGTCGGGAAGCTGGCGGCCGGAACCGTGTTCATCACTTGCAGCACCATGGATCCAGGCTATGTTCGTGCGCTTGAAGGGCGGCTGGCGCAGCACTCGATCTGGCTGGTCGATGCGCCGGTCACGGGGGGCGCCGTCGGCGCGGAACGCGGACAACTGACAATCATGGGTTCCGGAAAGCGCGAGGCCTTCGAGCTTGCGCGTCCTGTGCTCGAGACCTTCGGCACCCGCGTGCACTACCTGGGCGCGGCTGGCTGCGGTGCGCAGATGAAAATTCTCAACCAGCTGCTCTGCGGCGTCCATCTGGCTGCGGCGGGAGAAGCGCTCGCACTCGCAAGGCGCCAGGGGCTGCCGCTGGATCTCACGCTGGAGATTCTCTGCAGCGGAGCGGCCGGGTCCTGGATGCTCGCGGACCGGGGCCCCAGGATGATCGCGGGCAAGTTCGACGACATTACGTCGGCGGTCGATATCTTCGTCAAGGACATGTCCCTGGTGCTCGACGCGACGCGCGAATCGCGATTTCCTGCCGCGCTCGCACATGCTGCATACCTCGCCTTTCTCGGCACCGCGGCGCGGGGACTTGGTGCGCAAGACGACTCCGCCGTGACAACAGCCTACGAAGTCGCCACGAAGTCATGACGGCCGCAGGCCGGCCACCTCGCGCAGCCGCCGGTGCGCCGCATCGTCCCAGGCAACGGGCTGCTGGTTCTTCGCATGCAGATAGTGGTGCGTGAACACCGCGAGGTAGGCATCCAGCGTCTCTTCGGCAACAGGCTCGCCCGCCAGGCTCATGCACATCGCGGCCACCTCGCTGGTGCAGAAGTGGTCGTCGCGGCCGGAGTTGCGCAGCCTGTATTGCGTGATCCGCTCCGGCTGCAGGCTCAGGACCGGCAGCCGGTCGAGATAAGGGCTTCTGCGGAACATCTTGCGCGCCTCGGCCCATGTCGCGTCGAACAGGATGAAGAGCGGGCGTTTCGCGCTGCCACTGCCGTCCGTTCCCGGCGCCGGAACGGCCAGGACCACGCGCTCAGGCTCCGCATATTGCCCCGGGAACACCACGTAGGGCTGCCATTGCGGATCCTCCAGCAGCGCCAGCAGCGCGGGATCGGTCTCGGTGCGGGCCCAGCCGAAGGCGAAGGTATCGGCCACCACGTCGGCGACCAGCCACCCGGTGTTGGTGGGCTTGAGCGGCTCGATGTCGGCCATGAGCAGGCACACCCCCGCGCGCGTTGCCACCGAAGGACGCACGGCGCACATGCAATGGCTGGGCACCAGGCGGCAGCCCGCGCAGCGCTCGCGCTTGAAGCCGCCACGGGCGAGAACGGGTTTGGCGCTGCGCGCCAGGCGCGCGGCGCGAAGGAGGGAGACGGCGTGGGGCATGCACCGATTCTCGGCGGCTCCTGGACGCCCGGTGTGCAGGAATGCGCTGGGCGGGCTAGATCAACTGCAGATCCTTCGGCGCCACCCCGTCGAACACCCGCGCGAGCTGTGCCGGCGAAAGGCCGTACATGCGCCTGAACAGCCCGCCGAACACCGCGCGGTATTCGTTGAGCACCGGGTAGTCGCGGTTCTGGAACAGCGTGGCCTGCGCCACTTCCTGCTGCTCGCCCACGATGCGCCCGCCGGCCTGCGCCGAGAGTCCGCCGCCGAGCACCCAGTACACGCTGCCGTGCCCGTGGTCGGTGCCGCGGTTGCCGTTCTCGCGGAAGGTGCGGCCGAACTCGCTGATGACCACGACCACGGTCTGGCGCCAGGCGTCGTCGCCCATCTCCTCTGCGAAGCCGGCCACGCCGCGGCCCAGTTCCTCGAAGCGGTTGGCAAGGTAGCCGGTGGCGCCGCCCTGCCCCACGTGCGTGTCCCAGCCGCCGACGTCGACAAAGCCGAGGTCGAAGCGCTCGCGCATGAGCCGCGCCATGCGGCGCGCGACGAGTTCGAAGCCCTTGGCCGTCATGGCGTTGCGGCTGGCCGCGTCCATCTCGGCCTGCATGGCGCGCACCACGTCGTCGCGCACCTGGAAGCCCTCGGCCACCGGCTGTGCCAGCGCCGTGTTGCGGTACATCGCCGAAATCACCTCGCTCTGGCGTGCATCGATCGAGGGACGCGCGCTGCCCGCGAGCGCCATGTTGGCGGCCTTGGCGCTGCCGCGCATCGCGATCGGCAGCTGGTTGGTGAACGCCATGGGCGACACGCCGGCCAGCGGCCCGGCACCGAGCACGGAGGCCAGGCGGTTGAGAAAGCCCGAGCCATAGTCGCGGCGCTTGTCGAGCGCCTGGCCCAGCTCGATCGAGTCCTGCGTCTCGAAGTGGCTGCGCGTGAGGTCGTCGGTGCCGGCGAAGGCGATGAAGGAAGCCTGCTTCTGCTCGAACATCGGCATCAGGCTTTGTGCCAGCGCGGGGTGCAGGCCCCAGCTGCCGTCCAGCGGCAGCGCGCCGCCGGGCATGCCGGGCCGGGCAATGGCGATGTTGGGGCGCGAGGCGTAGTAGAAGTCGCTGTCCGTGGGCACGAGCAGGCTGGCGCAGTCGTAGGCGCCGCGCAGAAACACCACCAGCAGCTTGGCGCCTTCGGCCGCGGGCGCGGCCATCAGCCGGCCGGCGGCGCCCGCGAACGGAACGGCGGCCATGAGCTTGAGCAGTTCTCGGCGTTGCATGGCGGTGTGTCCTTTCCTCGTCATCAGCGGCGCATCAGTTCCGGCGACGCCAGCAGAAAGGTGTTCCACTCCTGCGGGTTCCTCGCCTGCACCAGCGCCTCGCGCGTGTCCGCGCCCAGCCCCGCCTGCATGGCGCGCACCGCGTGCGAATCGGCCAGTGGCGGGAATGCGGGTTTCTCCAGCGGCGCCTTGTCGTCCGTGCGGAACAGCACGGCGCCATTCGCACCGATGGCGCGCGCGATCTCGAAGCGCGTGTTCATCTGCCCCGCGCTGGCCCAGGCGGCTTCGTTGAGCGGATAGCCGTCGGGCGTCTCGTGGCCGTACAGCGGCTCGCCCATGCGGTTGATCCAGCCGAGCAGCGGGCCCACGTTCGTCACCACGCGGTCGTCGTACGCGAGCCGCACGCCGGCGATCACGTAGTGCACCGGGTCGCGGAACTTGCGCCCGAGCGAGGCGGCGAATTCGGGCGACTCGAACATCGCCTTGAGCGTGAGGGCGATGTCGCCGTCGCTGCGCGTGAAGGCCGCCGCCATGCGTTCGACCAAGGCCTGCGGCGGATCGTCGGAGACGAAGTACACGGCGAGCTTGCGCGAGATGAAGCGCGCGGTGGCCGGCGCGCGCGCCAGGCGGTCGAGCGCCTCGTCGGCCTCGGCCAACCCGCGGCTCTGGATCGGCTGGCCCAGCAGCGTCTTCGGCCCGTAGTCGTGCCGGTTGGGGTTGAACTCGAACAGGCCCCGGCGCACATAGTCGGCGCGCAGGGCCGGCCGCACGTTGGGCGGCGGCGCATCGAGCGGCTGGTAGCTCACGCCCACGCCGGTGAGCACGCGCGCCAGCTCCTGCACGTCGGCTTGCGAATAGCCGCCGCCCACGCCCATCGTGTGCAGCTCCATCAGCTCGCGCGCGTAGTTCTCGTTGATGCGGTTGGCGGCGTTCTGCGCGTTGTCGAGGTAGCGCAGCATCGCGGGGTGGTGCAGCGTGGCGCCGAGCAGGTCGCGGAAGCTGCCGAGCGCATGCGGGCGGATGGCGTTCTCTTCGTAGTCGCCCACCATCGCGCGGATGTTGTCCTTGCGCAGGTTGACGTTGAAGTGGTTCATCCAGAACCACGTCATCTGCTCCTGCAGTTGGTTGGGCGAATAGAGAGCGCGCAGCACGAAGCGCTGCTGCGCCTCGCGCGCCAGCTCGTTGAGCTGCCGCTGGTAGGCCTGGCGCGCGGCCTTCTTCTGGTCTTCGTCGGGCAGCGCGTCGGCGGCCTTGCGCTGCGCGTCGAGTCCGGTGACGAGCTGGTCGAGCGGCGTGCGCGAAACGGCCATGGCATCGATCTGCGCCTGCGCGGCCGGCGGCAGCGGCGCGGGCCGCGGATTGAGCTGGTCGCGCATCCACAGCGGCAGGCCGCGCCGCGCCAGCTGCGCCTCGCTGCTCGCATTGGCACCCCAGCCCACGCGGTCGAGCCAGCGCAGCCGCGCGGCTTCGTTCATGGGTGCAGAAGGCAGGGACACCGACACCAGCGGCCGATGGTTCCCCGGCGCGCCCGCGCAGGCCGCGAGCAGGGCCAGCGCGCATGCGCCCAGCGCCCTCGGCACGCGGCGCGGGGAGAACAACAACCACGGCGAAGCGGCGGCCGCCACCGCATTCACTCCGTGCGCAGGTCGTGGCGGCGCACGTCGCCAATGGCGTGCTGCGCGGTGCCGAGCGCCACGTCGACGTGCGCCAGGCCGCGCTGCTGGTATGGCCGCGAGCGCGGGTCGTCTTCTTCGCGCGCCACGTCGGAGCGCACCTTGCGCAGCAGGTCGACCGCCGCATGCAGGCGGCCCTGGCGCGGCAGCCACGCATCGGTGGGCTCGCGCCATTCGACGGGCTTGCCGTCGAGCCATGCCGCGTGCTGCAGCTCGCCGATGGCGGCGTGGATCTCGTCGAGCACCACCTGCTCGTCGCGCGAGACGTTCCCGTCTTCGGGGCGGCGGTGCTCCACCTTCCAGGCGGCCATGCGCAGGTCGGACAGGGCGTGCAGGTAGAACGGGTGCTTGCCGTATTCGTCGGCCAATGCGGGCAGCGAGGCCGCGGCCATGAGAACGAGTGCGGCGATGAGGCTTTTCTTCTTCATCTTCGGAGCTCCTGTGAGTGACGGCGGTTCAAGGACGCTTCCTCAACCGCCGTGCCCCGCTCCGCGTTGACGCACTTTACCTTCGCAGCGCCGTGCAAGGCAGTGCCTAAGCTCCAGCTAAGTCAGGCAACCGCCACGCTGGCAGGTGCAGCGCCGGCAATCTGGCGCAAGGCGCGCTCGAACACCTCGACCGGCTGGCCGCCCGAGATCAGGTGCTGGTCGTTGATGATGATCGCGGGCACCGAATGGATGCCGGCGTCGGTGTACATGCGTTCGCGCTCGCGGGTTTCGCGGGCGAATTCGTCGCTAGCCAGAATCTCGCGGGCCCGTGCCGCATCGAGCCCGGCCTCGGCGGCCAGGCGCACCAGCACCTCGTGGTCGGAGGGGTTCTGGCGGTCGGTGAAGTAGGCCTTCAAGAGCAGCTTCTTGAGTGCCGCCTGCCTGGCCGGGCTTTCGAGCTCGGCCCAGTGCAGCAGGCGGTGGGCGTCGAAGGTGTTGTAGATGCGCGGCCGGCCCTCGGGGCTGAACTCGAAGCCCACCTCGGCCCCGCGCTGGCGGATCATCTCGCGCGACTCTGCCTGCTGTTCACGCGTGGAGCCGTATTTCTGGCTCAGGTGCTCGAAGGTGTCCTGGCCTTCGGGCGGCATCTGCGGGTTCAGCTCGAAAGGCTGGAAGTGCAGCTCCGCCGTGATGCCGGGCGCGACGCGCCGCAGCGCCGCCTCGAGCGAACCCAGGCCGACGGCGCACCAGGGGCAGGAGACATCGGAAACGAAATCGATCTTGAGATGGGAGGTCATGCCCGCCATTCTTCATCGCGCCGACGCCCTTGGTGCGCGCAAGGTCTTCAGGCCGCTGCCTTGGCGATGCGTGCGGTGGCGAGCGTCTCTTCGCGCAGCCGGTCGTACTCGAGCTTGTCGACCGGCACCGCATCGGGCTTGCCCAGGTCGTTCATGTGCACGCGGTAGGTTTCGCGTGCGCTCAGGGCCGAGACCGCGGCAATGGCGCAGATCGCCAGCGTGATGGCGCCGACGGTCAGCGGGATGTTGGCGGCGCCGGGAGGCGCGACCGCCACGAACAGCGCGGGCAGCAGCGCGGTGATCGCGGTGCCGATGTTCTGCGAGATCGCCATGCCCGAGACGCGGGTGCGCGTGGGGAACATCTCCGGATAGAAGCTCGGGAACACGGCGTTGTAGCCCTGGTAGACCACGCCCCACATCAGCAGCGACATCACGATGGCCAGCGGCACGTTGTGGATGCTGATGGCATACAGGTAGCCGAACGACAGCAGGCCCGAACCGATGGCACCCACGGCGATCGGCAGGCGGCGCCCGACCTTGTCCGACAGGTTGCCGACGAACGGGATCACGATCACGGCCAGGATGTTGCCCATCACCGGAATCCAGAGGTAGATGTCCTTCTCGAAGTTGATGCCGTAGCCCGGCTGCACCGCGTAGGCGGCGCCGAAGATGGTCGCGACCACCGGGATCACGTTCATCAGCGAGCACAGCAGCACGCGCAGCATGTCGCCCCAGCTCTCGGTCACGGCTTGGATGACGGGCGCCTTCGGCACCTGCGCGCTCTTCTCGACTTCGGCAAAGGCGGGGGTCTCCTCCACTTCCCTGCGGATGATGTAGCCGGCCACGATGACGATGAAGCTCAGCAGGAACGGAATGCGCCAGCCCCAGGCGTTGAAAGCGTCCTTGTCCATGTAGTGCGCGAGCGGCAGGAACACCGCGGCCGCCATGATCTGGCCGGCCTGCACGCCCTGCAGCGTGAAGCTCGCGAAGAAGCCGCGGCGTCCGAACGGCGCGTGCTCTAGGATCATCGAGCTCGCGCCCGAGATCTCGCCAGCCACCGCAAAGCCCTGGATCAGGCGCAGCAGCACCAGCAGCGCGGGCGCCCACAGGCCGACCTGGTCGTAGGTGGGCAGCAGGCCGACGGCGACGGTGGAAAAGCCCATCAGGAACATGCACAAAATGAGCACCGTCTTGCGGCCGTGCGTGTCGCCCCAGTGGCCCAGCAGCAGCGCACCGATCGGCCGTGCGACGTAGCCCACGCCGTAGGTCGCGAGCGACGCGATGATCGCGATCTGCGGGTCGCCCTTGGGAAAGAAGATCTGCGGAAAGATCAGCGCCGCCGCAGTGGCGTAGATGAAGAAGTCGTAGTACTCCAGCGCCGAGCCGATCCAGCCGCTCGCGGTGGCCTTCTTCGACTGGTGCTTGCCTTTCGGCTCGTGGGCCGTGATGGTTGCCATGGTTTGTCTCCGGGTTGACGAAAAGAATCTTTATTGCTGCGCCTGCGATGCCATGCGCGCGGGTGCGTTGAGCGCGCCGTAGGCGTCGTAGCCCGCGGTGCGCTGTGCCAGTTCGAAGAAGAGTCCGCCTTCGATGTTCTCGGTGTAGATGTGCAGGTAGTCGCCCGTGGGGGAGCGGTCGAACAGCACGCCCGCGGCGCGCAGCTTTGCGAGCAGCACAGGGTCCAGGTCGATGCGCGTGGCCAGGTCGTCGTAGTAGTTGTCCGAAATGGGCACGAAGCGCGTGCCCGCGGCGCGCAGCCGCGCCACGCTCTCGAAGATGTCGTCGCAGCGCAGCGCAATGTGGTGCACCGCGCCGCCGCCGGTCAGGCTCAGCGTGCGCGCGGTGCGGGTGCGCTGGCTCAGCGACACGTTGAGCACCAGCCGCACGCTGCGATCGGCGTTGGCCACGCCGCGGCTGCGGATCAGGCCGAAGGGGTCGGCCAGCTCCAGGCTTTCGCCGGGCTCCAGCCCCAGCACGGCGCGCGTGAACAGCACCCAGGTGTCGAGCTGGTCGAGCGCAAGGCCGAGCGCCACGTGGTCGACCTGCGCGAGCCCGGCGCCGCGGACATCGGCCGCGGCGTCTTGCTCGAGGATGAAGTCGGCCTCGTACAGGCCGTTGGTGCCCAGGGCCTCGGGCACGAAGTGGATCAGGTTGCCGCCCGGCGCCACGATGGCCGGCACGCGCAATTCGTTCGGGCCGACCGGGCTGTCGTGGCGCTGCGAGCGCATGGCAGTGGCGCGCTCGACCGCGGCCTGCGGATCGGCGCAACGCACGCCCAGCGCGCACACCGAGGTGCCGTGCGCCTCGAAGCGGCTGCGCGCGAACGAATCCGGCTGCGCATTGACGATCAGGTTGATTTCGCCCTGGCGGTACAGCGCCACGGCCTTGGAGCGGTGCCGGCCGACGCGGCGGAAGCCGAGCTGCTCCAGCAGCGCGCCGAGCGTGCCGGCCGAGGCCTCGTCGGCCGCGAATTCGATGAACGACAGGCCCGAGAGCGCCGGCACGGGCGGCGGGCTGAACAGCTCGACCTGCGGCTTCAGTGCCGGCGCATCGGCAGCGGAAGCCAGCCGCTGCCGCGCCTCGCTTTCGAGGTACAGCAGCGAGCGCATGGCGTCCACCGCGGTGCGCCGGTTGGGCGTTTCGCGGAACAGGTCGTTGAAGATTTCCAGCGACAGCGCGCCGGTGTAGCCCGCGCGCAGCACCTGCTCGAAGAAGCCGATCACGTCGAGATCGCCCTGCCCCGGGAACGAGCGGTGGTGGCGCGCCCACTGCAGCACGTCCATCGACAGCAGCGGCGCGTCGGCCATCTGCAGGAAGAAGATCTTGTCGCCCGGAATGGCGGCAATGCCCGTGGCATCGTCCTTCAGCGACAGCGTGTGGAAGCTGTCGAGGATCAAACCAAGGTGCGGGTGGTCGGCCTGCTTCACGATGTTCCAGGCCTGGCCGTACAGCGAGGTGTGGCGGCCCCAGGCCAGCGCCTCGAAGCCCACGCGAAGGTTGCGGCGCGCGGCGCGTTCCGCGAGCTCGTGCAGCTGCGCGGCGGCCAGCGCCGGGTCGTTCACCGAGGGCGGCGAGGTGTTGGAGCAGCACAGCATCAGCGGCGCGCCCATGGCCTCCATCAGGTCGAACTTGCGCTCGGCGCGCTCCAGGCTGCGGCGGAACTGCGCCTCGGGCATGCCCTCGAAATCGCGGAACGGCTGGTACAGGTCGATCGAGAGGCCGAGGTCCGAGGCGATGCGGCCCAGCTCGGCGGCGCTGCCCTTGAAGTTGACGAAGTCGGCCTCGAACAGCTCGATGCCGTCGAAGCCTGCGGCCGAAACGGCTTCGAGCTTCTGGCGAAGCGTGCCGCTGAGGGAGACGGTGGCAATGGAGCGATGCATGGGGGTGACTGTAGGAACAGCCGCCGCCGCCCACAACGCTCCACATGTGCCCAGCGTTCGATCATCGGACGCGTGCGTGCATTGTTCGCACGGATTAGGGGTTAGACCTAGGGCCGTCCCCCGGGCTCGGAGCCCGCACTTCTCAAAGGCTGCGCCAGTAATCGATCAGCAGCTGCGTGAACTCGACCGGCCGCTCCACCGCGCTCAGGTGCGCCGCGTCGATGGTGGCCAGGCGCGCGCCGGGAATGGCGGCCGCAATGGCTTCGGACATCGCCAGCGGCGTGGCCTCGTCCTGCAGGCCCGCGATCACCAGCGTGGGCACGGCGATACGGCGGTTGCTGTCGCGGAAATCGATGGCGGCCACCGCGTTGCAGCTTTCGATGTAGCCCTGTGCATCGGTGCGCACCAGCACGTCGTGCAGCGCCTCGGCCGCGGCCTTGCCCTCCTGCGTGGTGACGTAGCCGTGCGTGAGCCAGCGCGCCACCGCGCCCGGCGCAATGGCGGCCACGCCCTTGGCGGCGACCGTCTCGGCGCGCGCGCGCCAGGGCGACTGGTCGGGGTAGTGGGCCGACGAATTCGCGATCACCACGCTGCGCAGCAGCTCGGGATGGCGCACCGCCAGCGCCTGCGCGGTCATGCCGCCCATCGACAGGCCGACGAAGTGCACCGGCTCCCCGCCGGCCTCGCGCTGGATGAGCTCGGCCGCGTCCTGCGCCAGCGTCTCCACGCGCAGCGCACCCGGCACCACCTGCGAGCCGCCATGGTTGCGGTGGTCGTAGCGGATCACGGTGTGGGCGCGCGCAAGCTGCTCGGCCACGCCGTCCCACATGTGCAGGTCGCAGCCCAGCGCATGGCTCAGCACGACAAAAGGACCGCTGCCTTCGCGGACGACGTTCAAACGGGTCATGTTGATTCCTTTTCTTTGATCGGATGTTGAAGACGGGGCAGCCAGAGGAACGCGATGGCCAGCAACCCGCAGCCCGCGAGCAGCATCGGAACGACCATCGGCCAGGCGCCGTTCGAAAAATTGGTGTCGACGAACTGCGCGGCCACCTGCCCGACGCTGAACGCCACCATCATCATGCCGAAACCCGACCACGACACGGCCCGCCCCGCAAGGTGCGGCAGGTCGCCCACGGCGCCGGCCTGGCCGCAGGGCTGGTGGATGCCGTGGCCCAGGCAATAGACCGCGTGGCCCGCGAGCAGCGGCAGCGCGCTGTGCGGCGCCAGCCAGCAGCCCAGCGCCTGGATCGCCGCGCCCGTGATGCTCAGCGTGGCGCCCAGCTGCACGGTGCCCACCGGCCCGTACCGGCGCAGCAGCCGCCGGCACATCGTGGTGCTGAAGATGTAGACCAGCGAGCCGCCGGCGGGAATCCAGCCGTACATCGCGGGCGACCAGCCCAGGTAGCCGATGTAGACCATCGGCGACAGCAGCAGGAAGCAGAAAAGGCCGCCGTAGGTGGTTGCGGCCACCGAGGCCCAGGCCCGGAAGCTGCGGCTCGCGAACACGGCGCGGGTGCTGCCGCGCGGCGCCGAAGGCTCGCCCGCCAGCGGCCGCCGCGTTTCCGCGAACGAGCGCCAGCAGAGGGCAAGCAGCACCAGCGCGTAGAGCGCCATCGACGCCATCACCCAGCGCCAGCCGGCGCCCTGCACCAGCCATGCGCCCAGGAGCGGCGCCAGCAGCCCCACCACGCCCAGGCCCGTGAGCCCGCGCGCCATCACGTGCGGACCTTCGTGCGCGGGATAGAGGTCGCGCACCGCGGCGCGCGCGCACACCAGGATGGCCGCCATCGAAAAGCCCTGCAGCGTGCGCCAGCCCGCGAGCACCGCCACGCTGCCGGCGAAGGCGCCGCCCAGCGCCGCGATCGCGTAGCAGCCGAGCCCCGCCAGCAGCACCGGCCGGCGGCCGAAGCGGTCGGCCAGCGGGCCGCACAGCAACTGTGCAAAACCGAAGGCCAGCACAAAGAGCGTGAGGCTGGTGCTGGCCGAGCCCAGCTCCTTGGCGATGGCGGGCAGCGCGGGCAGGTAGCTGTCGGTGGCCACGGGCTGCGCTGCGAGCAGCAGCGGCAGCAGCAGGCCGAAGCCGATCTCGAACCGGTCCTTGCGGATGCGCGGCCCGGTCACTGGGCGGCCGCGGCCAGCAAGCCCTTCTCGCGCAAGATGCCGGCCGCAATGCCGAAGGCGTGGTTCGCCACCGGCACGCCGCAGTAGATGGCCGCCATCATGATGACTTCCTTGATGTCCTCGGGCGTGAGGCGCGATTCGGGCGGGCCGTCGAGCGCGGCGCGCACGTGCATCGCGAATTCTTCATAGGCGTGGATGCCCAGCATCATCGACAGCACCATGTAGCGGCGCGTCTTGTCGCCGAGCGCGGGCCGGCCCCAGATGTCGTTCCAGGCATGGCGGGTGATGAGCTCCTGGAATTCGGCGTTGAACGCGTTGCGGTTGGCGAGCGACTTGTCGACCCAGGCGTCGCCGAGCACGCGGCGGCGGTTGACGAGGCCGGCTTCGTAGTCGTTGGAAGGTGGGGTGCTTGCTTCGTCGGTCATCAGGGGGTGTCTTTCGCAATCAGTTGGGCGCGCAGTGCCGCGACTTGCCGCAGCGCGGTTTCGCCGGCCGGGCCGGCCAGCGCGGGGTCGAACCATTCGTCCGCCGCCTCGCGCGGCAGCTCCGCGCGCAGGGTGTCGATGTTGGCGCGCATGCGCGCCGCGTCGATCTGCAGGCCGGGCAGCGCACTGGCCAACGCACGCGCGCTGCCGTGCGCCGACATCAGCAGCTGCGGCCATTCGGCCAGTTCGGCCTGCCAGCCGCCGAGCGCACGCTCGTGTTCCTGCGGCATCGCGGCCAACAGTGCGGCCACCCGCTGCGGCGCGCGCTGGGCCGCGGCCAGTGCCACCATCGCCGCCACCGGGTTGCGCTTGTGCGGCATTGCGGAGGAGCCGCCGCGGCCCGGCTCGGTGGGCTCTGCCACCTCGCCGACCTCGTACTGGCCCATGAGCGCGATGTCGCGCGCGATCTTGCCGAGGCTGCCCGTGAGCAGCCCCAGCTCGCAGCCGAGCGCGACCCATTCGTCGCGCTGCGTGTGCCAGGTGGCGCCGGCATTGCCGAGGCCGAGCTCGTCCGCCACGCGCTGCACGACGGCCGCGCCCTGCCCCTTCATCTGCGAGAGCGTGCCGACGGCGCCGCCGAGCTGCACGCTCAGCGCATGGCGCGCGGCGCCCCGCAGGCGGGCCCGGCTGCGCACCAGCGGCGCGGCCCAGCCGGCGCACTTGAGGCCGAAGCTCGTGACCGACGCAGGCTGCATCAGCGTGCGCGCAAGGATCGGCGTGGCCGCATGCTGCGTGGCGTGCTGCAGCAGCGCCTCGATGGCGCGGTCGACATCGGCCTCGATCAGCGCGATGCCTTCGCGCGTGACCAGCGCCATTGCGGTGTCGATCACGTCCTGGCTGGTGCTGCCGAAATGCACGAAGGGCACGGCGGCGGGATTGAACAGGCCCACGGCCTCCTTCAAGGCCTTGACCAGCGGAATCGCGACGCTGCCGGCGCGGCCGCTGTCGCGCACGATCTTGGCCACGTCGAACAGCTCGACCTTGCAGCTGCCGACGATCGAATGCGCGGCCGTCTCCGGCACCAGCCCGAGCGCGGCCTGCGCGCGGGTCAATGCGGCCTCGAAGCGCAGCATCGCGCCGACGAAGTTGTGGTCGCTGAAGGCGGAAAGCGTCTCGGACGTGGAAAGGAAGCCTTCGAAAATGCTCATGGTGAATGTGTTCTTGCGTCAAAAAAATCGAGCGAGCGCAACCGCATTACACCGCGTCTTCCCTCGCGCCGCACGGCAGCGGGCAGGCGTTGCACTCGCTCAGTAGCTGATCTTCGCCTCGGCGCGCAGCGCATCGGCCGTGGCGGTGCCGAAGCCGAAGAACTCGAGGTACGCGGGAATCATCTCGAACAGCATGTCGGTGCCCACCTGCACGGCGCAGCCCTTGTCGCGGACGGCACGCAGCAGCGGCGTGTATTCGGACTTCATGACCACTTCGCCGACGAAGGTCGAGGCCGCGATGCGGTCCACGTCGAAGGGCAGCGGATCGCCCTCCTTCATGCCCAGCGGCGTGGCATTGACGACGAGGTCGAAGCCGGCCGGATCGTTCGAGCCGGTGGACACGGCCAGCGCCGGGTAGTGCGTGCGCAGCCGCCCGGCCAGCGCTTCGGCCGAAGCCGCGTAGGCATCGAAGAGCGCGATTTCCGCCACGCCGGCCGCGGCCAGCGAAGCGGCAATTGCCGAGCCCACGCCGCCGCTGCCGGAGACCAGCACGCGCGCGCCCTCGAGCACGCAGCCCTTGCGCAGCACGCCGCGCACGAAGCCGGCGCCATCGAACTGGTCGCCCACCAGCGTGCCGTCGGCGCGCTTGAGCACCGCGTTGCAGGCGCCGGCGATCTTTGCCGTTGGCGTGACTTCGTCGACCAGGCCCATGGTCGTGATCTTGTGCGGCATGGTCACCAGCGCACCGCGGATGTTGGTGAGCCGGAACAGCGCGGCGAAGGTTGCCGGATAGTCCTCGGGCTTCACGCCCATCGGCACCACGACGGCGTCGATGCCCTGCTTCTCGAACCAGGGGTTGTAGATCATCGGCGCCTTGAAGCTTTCGGTGGGAAAGCCCAGGTGCGCGACGAGGGTGGTCTTGCCGGAAATCATGGAAATCGGCCCGCCCTTATTTGCGGACCTTGGCGATTTCGGCGTACAGCTCCTTGACCACGGCCTCGCCCACCAGGGCGCTGTGCTTGTCCACCACCGGCTTGACCTTGTCGCGCAGGCGCTGCATTTCGGCGGGGCTGAATTCGGTCACCTGCATGCCGGCCTTCTTCAGGTCCTCCAGCGCGGCTTGCGCCTGCCCGCGCGACGTTTCGCGCTCGAACCTGGTGGCTTCTGCGGCCGCCTCGGTCATGATTTTCTTCTCGGTATCGCTGAGGGAATCCCAGAGCTTCTTGCCGACGATCAGCGCCTGCGGGTTGTAGACGTGCTGCGTGAGCGCGAGGTGCTTCTGCACTTCGGCGAACTTCGACGTGCGGATGACCGTGTTCGGGTTCTCCTGGCCGTCGACCGCCTTCTGCTCGAGCGCCGGATAGAGCTCAGGAAAGGGCATCGGCGTGGCATTGGCGCCCAGCGCATTGAAGAGATCGATGTAGATCGGCGACTGGATCACGCGGATCTTCAGGCCCGCCAGGTCTTCCACCTTGTTGATCGGGCGCTTGCTGTTGGTCACGTTGCGGAAACCCAGGTCCCAGTAGCCCAGGCCGATGAGGTTCTTGGCCGCGAGTTCCGAGAACAGCTTCTTGCCGAAAGGCCCGTCGGTCACCGCATCGGCTTCCTGCGGATTGGCGAACAGGAACGGGAAGTCGAAGACCGCGAAGGCCTTGACCTGGTTGGAGAGGATGCCGGCGTTGAGCACGGTCATCTCGATGGTGCCGCCCTGGAGGGCCGACACGGTCTGCACGTCGCCGCCGAGCGTGCCGCCCGGGAACAGCTTGACCTGCATCTTGTTGCCCGACTTCTGCGCGACGAGTTCGCCGAACTTCTTCGCGCCCAGGGCCTGCGGATGGTCGCCCTGGTTCTGGAACGCGAACTTGATCGAACGCTCCTTGATGTCCTGCGCAACGGCGGCGGCCACGGGCAGCAGCAGTGCGATGCCGAGGCAAAGGGCCCGGGTGAGGGTCTTCTTCATGGATGGTCTCCTTGGGGATTGAGTCAAAAAAAGAAACGTGAAACGTGGGGTCAGCCGGCGAACCAGCGCATGGGCACCATCACCAGCGAGGGGAAAAATACGAGCAGGAACATCACGATGAACTGCGCCGTCATGAACGGCAGCACGCCGCGCGTCACCTCGTCCATCTTCATCTTGCCGACGCCCGCCACCACGTTGAGCACCGTGCCCACCGGCGGCGTGATCAGCCCGATGGCGTTGTTGATGATGAACAGCACGCCGAAGTACACCGGGTCGATGCCCGCGGCCTTGACCACCGGCATCAGGACAGGCGTGAGGATCAGGATGGTCGGCGTCATGTCCATGGCCGTGCCGACCGCCATCACGAGCACCATGATCGCGATCAGCAACAGGGTCTGGTTGCCCATGAAGGGCTCCAGCAGGCTGATGAGCTTGCTCGGCAGGTCGGCCACCGTGATGAGCCAGGCCGAAACCATGGCCGCCGCCACCAGGAACATGATCACGGCCGTGGTCTTGGCCGCGCTCACGAAGACCCGGTAGAGCTGCGCGAAGTTCATCTCGCGGTAGACCACCATCGCAACGAACAGCGCGTAGACCGCCGCGACCACGGCCGCCTCGGTGGGCGTGAACACGCCCATCTTGAGGCCGACCAGCACGATCACCGGCAGGAACAGCGCCCAGAGCGACTCCTTGAAGGCCTTCGCGCGCTCGGCGCCGGTGGCCTTGGGCGCAGGCTGGACGTTCTCGCGCTTGGCAACCCACCACCACGCGATGGCGATGCCCGCCCCCAGCATGATGCCGGGCACGATGCCGGCCAGGAACAGCTTGCTGATCGACACGTTGGCGGCCACGCCGAAGATCACGAAGCCGATCGAGGGCGGGATGACCGGCGCGATGATGCCGGCCGAAGCGATGAGCCCCCCGGCGCGCGCCTTGTCATGGCCCGCGCGCACCATCATCGGCAGCAGCAGCGCCGCGAGCGCGGCTGTGTCCGCCACCGCCGAGCCCGACAGCGCGGCCAGCAGGCAGGCCGCCAGGATGGCGACGAAGCCGAGCCCGCCGCGGCGATGGCCGACGAGCGTCAGCGCCAGGTGGACGATGCGCTTGGAAAGGCCGCCGACGTTCATGATCTCGCCGGCCAGCATGAAGAACGGCACGGCAAGCAGCGGAAAGCTGTCGGCGCCGTTCACCACGTTCTGCGCGAGGATCTGCGCATCGAACAGGTCGAGGTGGACCATCAGTGCCACGCCCGAAAGCAGCAGCGAATAGGCAATTGGAATGCCCAGCGCCATGGCGGCGAGCAGCGAGCCGAGGAAGATGAATACGGTCATTGGGGGCTCCGGCTCTCAGCGCTTGCCATGGGGGTTGCCGTCGTCGCGCCCGAGCTGCGCAAGGTCCTCCGACTCCTGCACCATCACGAGCTCCTCTTCGCCCAGCCGGCCGGTGAGCGCGCGCACCAGGTCGCTCAGCAGGAACACCGCCGCCGACACCGCGAACACGATGCCCGAGGCGTAGAAGATCGCCACCGATGCGCCGGTCACCGGCGCCTCCACGTCCCAATTGATTTTTGCCTGCGCCAGGCTGCCGCTGAACAGCAGCCAGGTCGCATACAGCATGAGCAGATGGCCCACCACCAGGCAGATCTTCTTGCCCAGCACCGGCAGGCGGGCCACCAGGAAGTCGGTGCCCAGGTGCCCGCGCTCCTTGACCGCGACCGCCGCCCCCAGGAACGTGACCCACACGAACAGCCAGCGCGACACTTCCTCCGACACGGTGATGCCCGAGTTGAAGGCATAGCGAAGCACCACGTTGCCGAACACCAGCACCACCATGATGGCAAGCGCCAGCGCGATCAGCATGTCGAGCAGCTTGCAGTAGCCGTCGAAAATCCTTGTCATTGCGTCTCCTCCTTGTAAATTGGTTTCCTCTGTCAGGCCACGCTCGGGGATTGGTAGCGCAGGGGCTGCCTGATCTCTGCGGCCATGGCCGGCGGATAGATCAGCTCGCGCAGGAAATCCGCATCCTTGCGCAGCGCTTCGGCCGCATCCTTGTGGCCGAAGTACCCGAAGTAGTGCGGCATCTGCTGGATCAGCATCTCGAAGCCGGCCTGCGCATTGAGGCCGCGCGCGCGCGCCGCGCGCACCAGCGGCGTCGGCTGGTTGCGCAGCAGGATGTCGAACAGCGCGGCATGGCCGTCCATGCGCGCGACGTCCACGGGCAGCGCGTCGGCTTCGTCCAGGCCCAGCGGCGTGGCGTTGATGACGAGGTCGTAGCCTTCGGGCGCATTGCTGTCGACCGCCACCACGTTGGCGTCGAAGAAGGCGTCGAGCTTGGCCGCCACGCCGGCCGCCCTGCCGGCCGAGGTGTCGTAGAAGGCGATGTGCTCGGCGCCGTCGACCGTGCCGCCTTCGGCCAGCGCCACGCCGATGGCCGCGGCGCTCACGCCGGCGCCCAGGATCAGCACCCGCTTGCCGCGGAACGGAATGTTGAAGTGGTCCAGCGCGCCCAAGAGGCCTTCGCCGTCGAACAGGTCGCCCTCCAGCTCGCTGTTCTCGATGCGGCGCACCACGTTGACCGAGCCCGCCACGCGGCCGAACAGGCCGCAGCCGTCGAGCAGGTCGACCGCCAGCGGCTTGTGCGGCGGCGCAATCACCATGCCGCGCACGTTGCGCGCGAGGAAGGCCGACTTGAAGAACACCGCGAAATCGCGCAGCGGCACCTGCACGGGCACCAGCACCGCGTCGATGCCGAAGCGCTCGAAGGCGGCGTTGAACATCCGCGGCAGGCGTACGTTGCGCACGGGGTCGCCGGGAATCAGGTAAGCCAGGGTGCTGCCGCTGATGGAGGTGGTCATGTCTTGCCTCTTTTTTGTACGGCAATCGCTCCAGGACCATTGCCAAGGCGAACTTTAGCCACCTCTCCGTGGATTTCGCTCGGGAATCAAGCCCCAATCGATCGACAATCATCCTTGTTCGTTCGATGATCGTACATAAACAGGGTTTGTCCTGATCCGGCCGAGCCGCCGCGCAGCCCGCCGCACGGCACACTTCGGCCATGAGTACCGATGCCACCGATCTTTCCCCCGCGCCCGCCGGCCTCGACAAGCGCGACTGGATCGCCGGGCTGGAACGCGGCGTGAGCATCATCGAAGCCTTCGACGACGCCCATCCGCGCCTCACCGCCAGCCAGGCCGGCGAACGCACCGGCATGACGCGCACGGCCGCGCGGCGCTACCTGCTGACCCTGCAGCACATGGGCTACGTGGCGAGCGACGGCAAATTGTTCTGGCTCACGCCGCGCGTGCTGCGGCTTGGGCAGTCGTACCTCGACTCGGCCCGGCTGCCGCGCATCGTCCAGCCCTTCCTGCAGCGCGTGGCCGCCGGCACCAGCGAGATCGCCTACCTCAGCGTGATGGACGGCGACGAGGTGGTCTACATCGCGCGCAACGGACCCAACCGCAGCATGAGCACCGGCTACGTGCTGGGCGCGCGGGTGCCGGCGCAGGTCACGGCCGCGGGCATGCTGATGCTCGCGCTGCGCAGCGACGCCGAGCTGGCCGGCTGGCTCGCCACGCGGCAGCTGCAGGTGTTCACCTCGCACACCATCGCGAGCATGGAGCGCATGAAGCTGGAGCTCGCGCGCATCCGGGCACAGGGCTGGGCGCTGTCGGAGCAGCAGCTGGACCTCAATTCGCGCGGCATCGCGGTGCCGCTGCGCGACCGCCACGGCACGCTGGTGGGCGCGCTCAACATCACCATGCCGATGGGCCACGAAAGCTCCGAGGACGCGGTGGCGCGCGTGCTGCCGGTCCTGCGTGAAACCGCGCAGGCCATGCGCAACCTGATCTGACCGACAGCTTTCCGACAGCATCCGTGGGGCAGGATGCGGGCTTTCTTTCACACAAGCGATGGAGACAAGCACCATGTTCGACGACTTCTTCCTGAACGATCCGCAGCCCACGCGCCGCCAATGGCTGCAAGGCGGCAGCGCCCTGGCCCTGGGCGGCCTGCTGCCTTCGCTGGCCTCGGCCCAGGCCGGCTGGCCGAGCAAGTCGGTGCGCTTCGTCGTGCCCTTTGCGCCGGGCGGCAGCTCGGAGATCGTGGCGCGCTCCACCGCCGCCGAGCTCTCGCGCACGCTGGGCCAGAGCGTGTTCGTCGACAACAAGCCGGGCGCGGCCGGCAACATCGCAATGAGCGAGGTGGCGCGCAGCACCGACCAGCACACGATCATCCTCGGCCACATCGGCACGCTGGCGGTCAATCCGTTCATCTTCGCCAAGCTGCCCTACGACCCCAACAAGGACTTCAAGCCCGTGAGCCTGCTGGCCAAGGTGCCCAGCCTCTACGTGGTGCACCCCGACGTGCCCGCGAAGAACCTCAAGGAATTCATCGCCTACGCCAAGTCGAAGCCGGGCAAGCTGAGCTACGGCTCCGCGGGCAACGGCAGCGCGGGCCACCTGGCCTTCGAATACCTGAAGATGACCGCGGACGTGTTCATGCTGCACGTGCCCTACCGCGGCACCGGGCCGATGGTGACCGACCTGCTCTCGGGCCGGCTCGACGCCTCGGCCATCGGCGCCGCGGCCATCATTCCGTTCATCAAGGCCGGCAAGGTGCGCTGCATCGCCACCGGCTCGGCCAAGCGCCTGGCGCAGCTGCCCGACGTGGCCACGGTGGCCGAGCAGGGCTTCCCCGGCTTCGAGATGACGCAGTGGTACGGCATGCTCGCGCCGGCCAACATGGAGCCCGCGAACCTGGCCCGGCTCTCGGCCGAGACGATGAAGGCCGTGAAGTCGCCCGATTCGATGCAGCGGCTCACGGCCGATGCCGCCGAAGCCGTCGGCGGCACGCCCGAGCAGTTCGCGCAGTTCATCGCGGCCGAGCAGGCGCGCTGGAAGAAGGTCATTGCAAGGGCAAACATCAAGCCCGACTGACGGCGCAGCCCCTAGCATCGCGCCATGCGCATCCTGCTGGCCGAAGACGAACACACCCTGGGCACCTGGCTCTGCAAGGCGCTGGAGCATGCGGGCATCCAGGTCGAATGGGTGGACGATGGCCGGCTGGCAGACCGCGCCTTGCAGCAGCGCGACCACGACGCGCTGGTGCTCGACCTCGGCCTGCCGGGCATGGACGGCCACACGGTGCTGCAGCGGCTGCGCGAGCGCGACCAGCGGCTGCCCGCGCTGATCCTCACCGCGCGCGATTCGCTGAACGAGCGCGTGGCCTCGCTCAACGCGGGCGCCGACGACTTCCTCGCCAAGCCCTTTGCGCTGGCCGAGCTCGAGGCGCGGCTGCATGCGCTGGTGCGCCGCGCGCGCGGCGTGGAGCATCCGCGCCTGGCCTGCGGCCCGCTCGCGTACGACGGCGCGCGCCGCCAGTTCGTGCTGGGCGGCGAGGCGCTGGCGCTGTCGCCGCGCGAACAGGCGGTGCTGCGCGCGCTGGTGCAGCGCAGCGGCGAGCCGCTGTCCAAGCAGCAGATCCTCGACCGCGTGTTCTCCGACGACGACGAGGTGCATCTGGAAGCTGTCGAGGTGCTGGTCTACCGGCTGCGCAAGCGGCTCGACGGCAGCGGCGTGCGCATCGTGACGCTGCGCGGCCTGGGCTACGTGCTGGAGACCGAGTGAGCATTGCGGCTCGCCTGCGGCGCGCTAGCCTGTGGCAGCGGCTCGCGCTGCTGCTGTTCCCTGCCCTGCTGCTGGTGACCGGCATCGAGCTGTGGATGACGCGGCACGACGCGCTGGCCGCCGCCAATGCGGCCTACGACCGTTCGCTGCTCGGCGCGCTCAAGTCGATCGACGCCAACATCTCCACGGCCTCGGGCGGCCTCTCGGTCGAGCTGCCCTACACGATGTTCGAGTTCTTCGAGCTCACGGCCAGCGGCCAGGTGTTCTTTCGCGTGGCGACCTCCGACGGGCTGGTCGAACTCGGCAGCGCCGACCTGCCCGCGCCGCCCGCCACGCTGGCCATGGGCGTGCCGGCCTTTTACGACGCAACCTACTTCGGCGAGTCCGTGCGGCTGGCGGCCTACCGGCGCGACCTCGACCGCGCGCCGGCCGGCAGCACCGGACGCAGCGTGCTGATCCAGGTGGGCGAAAGCACGCGCTCGCGGCAGGAGTTCACCGCACGTTTTGTCCGCAGCGCCGCGCTGCGCGACGGGCTGGTGCTGGCGATGCTGCTGTGCGGCACCGCGCTTGCGCTTGCGGCGGCGCTGCGGCCGCTGTCGAGGCTGGCGCGCGAGGTGCAGGCCCGCACGCCGGACGACCTGACGCGCATCGCGGAGGCCGACCTGCCGGCCGAGGTACGCCCGCTCGTCGCAGCGGTCAACCAGCAGATGTCGCGCACGCAGGAACTGGTGGCGCAGCAGCGCCAGTTTCTCGACGATGCGTCCCACCAGCTGCGCACCCACCTCACCACGCTGCAGATGCAGGCCGACTACGCGAAGCGCGAGCAGGACCCGGCGCAGGTGCAGGCCACGCTCGATGCGCTCGGCACCGAGATCGGCCGAGCGACGCGCAGCGCGCAGCAGCTGCTTGCGCTGGGCCGCAGCGACACGGTGGCGGTGGAACCCGCCGAATTCGACCTTGCGGCGCTGCTGCGCGAAGTGGCCGTCGACCTGCTGCCGCTCGCGCGCGCCAAGCGCATCGACCTGGGCATCCATGCGCCCGCGCCGGAGTTCTTCGCGGTGGCGGACCGCGGGCTGCTGCGCGAGGCGTTGAGCAACCTTGTGGCAAACGCCGTCGCCTACACGCCGGCCGAAGGCACGATCACGCTCTTCGCGGCGGGCGATGCGGCGGGCTGGAGCCTCAACGTCGAAGACGACGGTCCGGGCCTGAGCGGCGAAGAGCGCGCCGCGCTGGGCCAGCGCTTTCGCCGCGGCGCCCGCGCGGGCAAGGGCGGCTTCGGCCTCGGCCTGGCCATTGCACGCTCCATCGCGCAGCGGCACCGGGGAGAGCTGCGGCTCGAGGCACGCGAGGCAGGCACGGGCCTGCATGCGATCATCTGGTGGCCTCGGCCGGCCGCCAGCTAGCCGGGCGCACACAGCCCATGCCGATCCCCTCTGCTACCCGCCGCCATGCGCTTCGCGCACTGTCGGCATTGCTGCTGCCCGGAAGTCTTCGCGCCACTGCGGCCTCGGCCAACGATCCGTCCGAGGCCGCGGCGGACTGCATCATTCCCGCCAAGGCCGGCGGCGGCTTCGACCTCACCTGCGCCCTCGCGCGCGACGCGCTGCAGGCGGTGCGCCCGAGGCGTCCGCCATTGGGCCAGCGCTACCTGCCGGGCGGCATCGGTGCGGTGGCCTTCGACCGCATTGCCACCGGCCGGCTCGGCGGACCGGGCACGCTGGTGGCGTTCTCGAGCGGCTCGCTGCTCAATCTTGCGCAAGGCCGCTTCGGGCCGCACCCGCCTACGGCGGTGCGCTGGATCGCCACGCTCGGCACCGACTACGGCGTGATCGCCGTTCACCGCGACTCCCCCTACAAGCGCCTGCCGGACCTGATCGCCGCCCTGCGGCAGGAGCCCTCGCGCGTGGCCTTCGGCGCGGGCGGCACGGTCGGCAGCCAGGACTGGGTGAAGGCCGCACTGCTGGTGCGCGCCGCGGGCCGCGACCACCGGGCCATGCGCTTCGTGTCCTTCGAAGGCGGTGGCGATGCGCTGGGCGCGCTGCAGGGAAGGCACGTCGATGTGTTCCCGGGCGATGCAGCCGAAGCGCTGCAGGCCATTGCGGGCGGCGCGGCGGTGCGCCTGCTGGCCGTGCTCTCGCAGGCGCGGCTGGGCGGTGCGCTCGCCGGCGTGCCGACCGCGCGCGAGCAAGGCGTGGACATCGTCTGGCCGACCGTGCGCGGCCTGTACCTGAGCGCGAACGTGCCCGATGCCGCCATGCGCGCCTGGACCGCGGCCTTCGCCGAAGCCGCGGCCGCGCCCGGCTATGCGGCGCTGCGCGAACGGCACGGCCTATATCCTTTCGCGCTCACCGGCGCCGCGCTCGACGACTACGTGCAGGCGCGCATCAAGACCTACCAGGCGCTCGCGGACGAACTCGGACTGCGCCGCTGGAAGCCCTGAGCACACGAAGCAGCACCGGCCGATGCCGCATCCCGTCAGCGGCCGGCCCCTGGGCGCGCTCACGCCAATGGGCGGGGCAGTGATCTTCTCCGTAGCGGTTTCGGGACGGATTCCGTCAAGACGCATGGCGCAGGCCTACAGATGCGCACGGTCCCTGCCGTTTACAACGGCTGGACACGAGCACGGAGCCTGGGCCATGAGCCTGCAACACAGGATCGACACCTTCAAGCCGCGCGAGGCCTCGCAGTCCCGCGGCGGCTCCGAACGGTACTGGGCCCCGTGCCTGGCGGTGGCGCTGGTGGCGGTGTCCCTCTTCTACGTGACGTTGAAAGACCTGGTGCACGAGAACGCGGCGCGCACGCCGGCTACGCCACCTGCGGTCATGCCAGCCTATGTCGAGGCCATCCAATCGGCCGGCCGCCTCGGGCTGCCGGATTCGGTGAAACGTTCATCGGTGGAGCCGGCCATGCCGGTGTTCCATCGCGCATCGCCGGCGAATGCGAACTTCGAAGCTCCCGTCGAGCCCGCCAGGGCGGCACCCGCCGTCACCGTGGTGAGCAAGTGCCTCATGCCCAATGGCAATCCGATCTATTCCGACGGCCCCTGCCCCGCGGGAGCCAGCGCGACCACGCTGCGGCTGCCGCGCGACCTGCACGCGTCGGCGAGCCAGTGAGCGCAGTCAGGCGGTGGGGAGCACGAATTCCTCGGCGCTGAAGACCGTATGGAAAACGGTCCCGTCGAACATGTCGAAGAGCGCCTTGGACGCTTCGCGGCTTTCGTAGCGAACGGGTGAATCGAGAGCGCGCGCGATGTCTTCGCGGGTCGCGTAGCGGATGGACAGCACCATCGCGAGCTCGGGATCGCCCACATCGCTTTCCAGCTGGCGCAGCACGCGCACTTCGAGCGCGCCGGGAAAGCGGGTCCACAGCGGCACAAGCGTCTCGTGCACATGGCGGTCGAAAGCCTGCTCCATGCCGGGCTTGACCCGCCCCTTGAAAAACGCGCAGCGGATGAACATGATTTTTCGTTTCCTTGATTGAGTTCGACGGGATGGGAATCGGCGCGTGTTCAGCCGCGGGCATAGCCGTCGAACTGCCGCATCATGGCCGCGGTGTCCTCGGGCCCGAGGCCGGCCGCCACGAAGGTGCGATGCAGCTCCGAGACGATGCCCGCAAGCGGCAACGGCAGCCGTTGGCCTTGCGCAAAACTCTGGACCGCCTCGAGATCCTTGAGCATGTTGTCGATGCGGCCTGTCGGCGTGTAGTCGCGCGCGGCCATCTTGGGCCCGAACTCGCGCAGGATCTGGCTGTCGGCGCGGCCGCCGGCGAGGGCCGCGGGCAGCTTCGAGGCATCGACGCCGCCGGCTTCGGCGATTCGCACCGCCTCGGCCACGGCCTGGAAGCCGATGGCACACAGCAGCTGGTTGACCAGCTTGGTGGTCTGCCCGGCGCCGCTCTCGCCCATGTGGGTGTAGTTGGCGCAGAGGCTGTCCATGACGGCGCGGGCGCGCGTCACGTCCTCCACGCTGCCGCCCGCCATCACCGTCAGTTGCCCGAGCAGCGCCTTGGGCGCGCCGCCCGAGAGCGGCGCATCCACGAAGCCCATGCCCGTGCGTTCGCGCAATGTCTGCGCGAGCCGGCGCGTGGACGGCGGATCGATGGAGGACATGTCGATCACCAGCCGCTGCGCGTCCGCCGGCGCATCGACCACGCCGTTTTCGCCGAACAGTGCGCGCTCGACCACGGCGGCCGCGTTGAGGCTCGTGATCACGAAGTCGCTCGCGGCCGCTGCGTCGGCCGCGGTGGGAGCGGCGTGGGCGCCCTGCGCCTGCAGCGCCTGGACCTTGGCCTTGTCGGGATCGAACACGCTCACTGCGTGCCCGCATTCGAGCAATCGGCGCGCAATCGCCGAGCCCATGATGCCCACGCCGATCACGGCGATGCGCTGGCGGTGGAATGTCATGGTCAGAGGCTGGCGGTGATGCCGCCGTCGACGTAGAGGATGTGGCCGTTGACGAAGCTCGAGGCATCCGAGGCCAGGAAGATGGCCGCGCCGCCCAGCTCCTGCACATCGCCCCATCGTCCGGCCGGCGTGCGGCCCGAGAGCCATGCGGTGAAGGCTTCGTCGTTCACCAGCGCCTCGGTGAGTTCGGTCTTGAAGTAGCCGGGGCCGAGGCCGTTGACCTGGATGCCGTGCTTGCCGAGATCGATCGCCATGCCCTTGGTGAGCATCTTCACCGCGCCCTTGGTGGCGGCGTAGGGCGCGATGTTGGGCCGCCCCAGTTCGCTCTGCACCGAGCACACGTTGATGATCTTGCCGCGCTTGCGCTCGATCATGCGCTGCGCCACGAAGCGGCCGACGAGGAACACGCTGTCGATGTTGGTGGTGGTGATCTTGTGCCAGGCATCGATCGGAAACTCCGCGAAGGGACCGCGATGCTGCATGCCGGCGTTGTTGACGAGGATCTCGATCGGGCCGATCTCCGCTTCGATGCGGGCCACGCCGGCTTCCACGGCAGCGGCGTCGGTGACGTCGAAGGACACGGCCTCGGCTGCCACGCCCTGGGTGCGCAGCGCATCGCGGGCCGCGGCGAGCGAAGCGGCATCGCGCGCATTGAGCACGACGCGAGCGCCGGCCGCACCGAGCGCCGCCGCCAGCGCGAAGCCGATGCCCTTGCTGGAGCCGGTAATGAGGGCGATACGCCCGGACAGGTCGAACAATTTCAAGAAAAGCTCCTTGGGGAGGAAAGCGGATGCGGATGGGTGTGTGACAGTCTCTTCAAGTTACCGGTATCTTTAATTATCGTCAATGGGTGAAACCTGTATTCCATCTCTCCTTCGCGGACTCTAGAGTTACCGATATCATATTTGCGATTCACCGCAGGAGAACCGTTTGACCGCTGCCACCCCATCCCCGCACGTGCTGATGCCCGGCACCTACCCCGAATGGGACATGGCACCCCTGCGGTCGCAGTACACGCTGCACCGCCTGTGGGAGGCACCCGACCGGCAGGCCTTCATCGCCGAACATGCGCCGAACATCCGCGCGGTCGCCACGCGCGGCGAACTGGGCGCGAACGCCGAGCTCATCGCCGCCCTGCCCGCTCTCGAACTGATCGCCTGCTACGGCGTGGGCACCGACGGCATCGACCTTGCGGCCTGCCGCGCCCGCGGCATCCGCGTGACCAACACGCCCGACGTGCTCAACGGCGACGTGGCCGACCTCGCTGTCGGGCTCACGCTGGCATTGCAGCGGCGCATTCCCGCGGGCGATGCCTTCGTGCGCAGCGGCGCCTGGGCCAACGGCGGCATGCCGCTGACCACGCGCGTCTTCGGCCAGCGCATCGGCATCGCCGGTTTCGGCCGCATCGGCAGCACCATCGCGCGGCGGCTTTCGGGCTTCGAGATGGAGCTGGGCTACTTCAGCCGCACGGCGCGCGAGGACAGCCCGCATCGCCACTTCGGCAGCCTCGCGGCCATGGCCGAATGGTGCGACGTGCTCATCGTCATCCTGCCCGGCGGCGAGGCCACGCGGGGCATCGTCAACGCGGAAGTGCTGCAGGCGCTGGGGCCCAATGGCTGGCTTGTGAACGTGTCGCGCGGCACCACGGTCGACGAGGGCGCGCTGCTGCAGGCGCTCGAGCAGCGCAGCATCGCAGGCGCGGCGCTCGACGTGTTCCAGAACGAGCCGCGCATCGACCCGCGCTTTGCGGCGCTCGACAATGTGGTGCTGCATCCGCACCATGGCAGCGGCACCGAGCAGACCCGCCGCGCCATGGGCGAGCTGGTGCGCCGCAACCTGCAGGCGCACTTCGGCGGCCTGCCTCTCATTACCCCCGTGGCCTGAAGGAGAAATTCCATGCGTATGCGTTGTATGTGCCTCGTGATCCATGCCCCCGACGACCTGCGGCTGGAGGAACAGGACGCGGGCGAGATCGGCCCGGGCCAGGTGCTGGTGAAGGTCGGCATGGGCGGCATCTGCGGCTCCGACCTGCACTACTTCCACAACGGCGGCTTCGGCACGGTGCGCATCAAGGAGCCGATGGTGCTGGGCCACGAGGTGGCCGGCACCGTGGTGGCCACGGCGCCCGGCGTCGACAGCGTGCGCATCGGCGACAAGGTCGCCATCAATCCGAGCCGCCCCTGCGGCGCCTGCAAGTTCTGTCTCGAAGGCCTGCCCAACCAGTGCCTGGAGATGCGCTTCTACGGCAGCGCCATGCGCATGCCGCACGTGCAGGGCGCATTCCGCAACATGCTGCTGTGCGAGGCCACGCAATGCGTGAAGGTGGCGGACCACGTGCCGCTGCGCCTCGCGGCGCTGGCCGAGCCGTTCTCGGTCGGGCTGCATGGCGTCTCGCGCGCAGGGCCGCTGCTGGGAAAGCGCGTGCTGGTGTCGGGCTGCGGGCCCATCGGCGTGCTGGCCATTGCGGCGGCGCGCGTGCACGGCGCGGCCGAGATCGTGGCGACCGACGTGGTCGACGAACCGCTCGCGATTGCACGCGCCATCGGCGCCGACCACGCCATCAACGTCGCGCAGGACAAGGCCTGGGTGTCGCGCTATTCGGCCGACAAGGGCACGTTCGACGTGATGCTCGAATGCTCGGGCAACGAACGCGCGCTGCGCGACGGGCTCGAGGTGATGCGCCCGCGCGGCGTGGTGGTGCAGCTGGGCCTGGGCGGCGACGTGAGCATTCCGCAGAACATGGTGGTGGCCAAGGAGCTCAGCATTTGCGGCTCGTTCCGCTTCCATGCGGAATTCGCGCTGGCGGTGCGGCTCATCAACGAAGGGCGGGTCGACCTGTCGCCGGTGGTGTCGCACACCTTTCCGATGCTGCAGGCGCGCGAGGCTTTCGAGCTGGCGAGCGACCGGAAGCAGGCGATGAAGGTGCTGATCGATTTTGCGGACGCCGGGGAAGCCGCAACCGCCTGAGCCTGCGCGGGAGCGGGCTCAGGAACTCTCGCGCTGGGTGATCTGGAACGGGATCAGCACCGTCTCCGGCGGTGGGCGATGGCCGTCGGCGGCACCGTCCATCACGCGCAGCAGCAGTTCGCCGGCCGCCTTGCCCAGGCCCACGCAATCCACCGCCACGGTCGTGATGCGCGGGTGCGAGGCGCGGGCCACCTCGAAGTCGCCGAAGCCCGCGATCGCGATGCGGCCCGGCACCTCCCAGCCGCGGCGCTGGCATTCCATCAAGGCGCCGAACGCCGACAGGTCGGACACGCAGAGCACCGCGTCCACGTCGGGCCACTGGCGGATCAATTGCGCCACCGCTTCGCCGCCCTGCGCCATCGAAATCGGCGGCTGGCCGAAGCTGATCACGCGGCCGTCGGGCAGGCCGAGTTCGCGGATCGCCTGCGCGTAGCCGCGCTGCCGGTCGGCCCCGCGCGTGTCGCGGTTCGAGGTGCCGCCGATGAAGGCGATGCGCCGGTAGCCCTGGCCGTGCAGGTGCCGCACCATCGCGCCGGCCGCCTCCGCATTGGAGAAGCCGACCGTGTGCTCGATGGGCGTGGCGGGCAGGTCCCAGGTCTCGACCACCGGCACGCCCGCCGCTTGCAGCATGGCGCGCGCGGCGGGGGTGTGCGAGCCGCCGGTGAGGATCACGCCTTCGGGCCGGCGCGCGAGCATGGCGCGCAGCAGGCGCTCCTCGTTCTCCACGCGGTAGTCGGTATAGCCCAGCAGCACCTGCAGGCCGCGCGCTTCGACGGCCGCGGTGATGCCCTGCGCGGTTTCGGAAAAATTGGAGTTGTTGAGCGACGGGATCAGCACCGCGATGAAGCCCGAGCGCTTGCTGGAGAAAGTGCGCGCGGTCTGGTCGATCACATAGCCCATCTCCTCGCAGGCCTGCAGGATGCGCTGGCGCAGCGCCTCGGAGGTCGCGCGGTCGCTGCCCGCGCTGCGGTTCAGCGCGCGCGACACCGTCATCTTCGAGACGCCGACGCGCGCGGCCACGTCGGCCATTGTTGCCGGGCGGGACGGGGGGGCGGGGGCTTTGGTCGGGGGCAAGTGCTCTCTCTGGAATGGGCTTGAGGATATGCGAGGGATTCGATGGATACCGATAACGAAAATTTCGCATCCGGATCGGATCTTCCGATGTCCGGCATGGTGGAAATTCTAGAGTGACGCCAGACCGCACTCCTGTTCGGGAAAAGCCTAGGTTACCGGTATCACACTCGATGCCAGACTTCGGCCATGACCATCGAAGTCTTCGACGCCCGTTTCGCATCCGTGGTCCATGGCGCCCCGCCGCTCGAACGCCTGTGCACCGGGGCGGCATGGAGCGAAGGCCCGGTGTGGATGCACGAAGACGGCGCGGTGCTCTGGAGCGACATTCCCAACAACCGCATGCTGCGCTGGCACGCCGACACCGGCATGAGCGTGTGGCGCGAAGGCGTGGAGTTCACCAACGGCCACACGCGCGAGGCCGATGGCGCCCTGCTCCATTGCTCGCACGGCCGGCGTGCCATCGTGCGCACCCGCTTCGGCCCGGGCTTCGTGCCGCTGGCCGACGAGGTCGTGGTCGACCGCTACCAGGGCCGGCGCCTCAACTCTCCGAACGACGTGGTCGTGAAGCGCGACGGCAGCATCTGGTTCACCGATCCGCCCTACGGCATCGTCTCGGACCATGAAGGCCACAAGGCCGAGAGCGAACTGGGCCGCAACCATGTCTTTCGCTTCGACCCCGCCACCGGTGCGCTGCGTGCGGTGAGCGACTTCATCGAAGAGCCGAACGGCCTGGCCTTCTCGCCCGACGAAAGCATCCTTTATGTGAGCGACACCTCGGCCGCGTTGCGCACCGACGGCTCGGGCCACCACCACATCGTCGCCTTCGACGTGATCGGCGGACAGGACCTCGCCAACCCGCGCGTGTTCGCCATGGTGAACCCGGGGCTTTCCGATGGCTTTCGCATCGACGTGAACGGGTTCCTCTACACGAGCAGCGCCGACAGCGTGCAGGTCTACCACCCCGACGGCACGCGCATGGCGCGCATCGCCGTGCCGGAAAAGGTGGGCAACCTCACCTTCGGCGGCAGCGGCGGCAGCGACGGCAACGCGCTCTACGTGTGCGCCTCCACTTCGCTCTATCGCATCCGCCTCCACACGCGCGGAGCGACCTGCCCATGAGCGCGCCCCTCCTGCAATTCCAGTCCCTCTGCAAACGCTTCGGCGGCACGCAGGCCGTGGACCACGTGACGCTCGATGTGCGCGCCGGCGAAATCCTCGCGCTGCTCGGCGAGAACGGCGCGGGCAAATCCACGCTCATCAAGCTGCTCGCGGGCATCTATCCCGCGGACCAGGGCGAGATTCTTTTCGACGGCCAGCCGCAAGCCGCCTGGCGGCGCACCGACCGACGCGAGCAACCCGTCGCCTTCATTCACCAGGACCTGGGCCTTGTCGAATGGATGACCGTGGCCGAGAACGTGTGCCTCGGCACCGGCTACCCGCGCCGCTTCGGCCTCATCGACTGGTCCGCCGCGAACGACACCGCACGCCGCGTGATGGCGCGCGTGGGCTGCGACATCGATCCCGGCCGCCGCGTGTTCTCGCTCACGCGGGCCGAGAAATCGTTGCTCGCCATCGGCCGTGCGCTCGAAGTCAAGGCGCGCCTGCTGGTGCTCGACGAGCCCTCGGCCAGCCTTCCGATGAGCGACGTGGAGCGCATGTTCGGCGTGCTGCGCGAACTGCGCCGGCAGGGCATGGCGATGCTCTACGTGTCGCACCGGCTCGACGAAGTGATGGCCATCTCCGACCGCGCAGCCGTGATGCGCGACGGCAAGCTGGTGGCGGTGAAGACCACGGCGCACACCAACGAAGGCGAGCTGGTCGGGCTGATCGTCGGCAAGGCGCTCTCGGCCTCGGTGCCCAAGGCGAGCGTTCCGGCAGCAAGCGTGCCGGTGCTGCAGCTGGACGGCGCGGCCAGCGGCAATGCCGGCCCGCTGAGCCTCTCTGTGCACCGCGGCGAAGTGCTGGGCCTCGTCGGCCTGCGCGGCGCGGGGCACGAGGCCATCAGCCGCGCGATCTTCGGGCGCGAGCCCTTGTCGGCCGGCCGCATGCGGCTGCTCGGCAAGGAATGCGATTTCACCTGCCCCGCCGATGCCATTCGCGCGGGCGTGGCCTATGTCGCCGGCGAACGCCTTGAAGAAAACCTCGCCGGCTCGATGACGGTGCTGGAGAACCTGTTCCCCAACGCCGCGCTGCATGGCGATCGCGGCCTGGCCTTCGATCGTCCGCGCCGCGAGAACGACAGCGCGCTCGCATTGATCCGCCGGTTCGACATCAACCCGCCCGCGCCGTCGGCCGAGGTGCAGCAGCTTTCGGGCGGCAACCAGCAGAAGGTGGTGCTGGCGCGCTGGTTCCACCTGGGCAAGCCGCTCGTGGTGCTCGAAGAGCCCACGGCCGGCGTCGATGTCGGCGCCAAGCGGCAGATCTACGGCGTGCTGCGCGAGCGCGCGGAGGCCGGCACCGCGCTGGTGGTGGTCTCCACCGACTTCGAGGAAATCGCGACCGTGTGCACCCGCGTGCTCGTCTTCCGCGACGGGCTGATCGCCGCCGAATTGACGGGCGATGCGATCACGGTGGAAAAACTTTTGGCATTGGCAGCAGGCGCCGCCGTGGCGCACGAGGAAATTTCCGCATGAGCAGTTCGATCAAATCCACCGCCCTGGAGCCCGACAAGTCGCTCGACGGCGAGGCCGTTTCCTTCGCGCAGCGCATCGGCCGCGCAATGCCGGTCTATGGCCTCGTGGCGCTGATGGCGGGCCTCGCCCTGCTGTTCTCGCTGCTGCTGCCCGACACCTTTCCAACGCTGTTCAACCTGCGCGCGATCCTGGCCGACAAGTCGGTGATCGCGCTGCTGGCGCTCGCCGCGACCATCCCGATGATCACCGGCAAGATCGACCTCACGGTGGGCTACGGCATCGTGCTGTGGCACATCCTCGCGATCAGCCTGCAGACGCAGTTCGGCTTGCCGTGGCCGGCCGCGGTGCTCATCGTGTTGCTGTGCGCGGCCTTGTTCGGCGTGCTCAACGGCCTCCTGGTCGAGCTTGCGCAGATCGACTCCTTCATTGCCACGCTGGGCACCGGCACCGTGATCTATGCGGTCGCGATGTGGCACAGCGGCGGACGCCAGGTGGTGGGCGACCTGCCCGATGGCTTCGTCGGCATCGCGGGCGGCAGCCTGCTGGGCCTGCCCGTCGGCGCCTTCTACGTGCTCGCGGTGAGCGTCACGCTCTGGGTCGTTACCGAGTTCACGCCGCTGGGCCGCGCGCTGTACGTGATCGGCGCCAACCCGAAGGCGGCGCAGCTCAACGGCATCGCGGTGCGCAAGCATGTGATGGGTGCCTTCGTCGCATCGGGCCTGCTCTCGGGCTTTGCGGGCGTGCTGCTCGCCTCGCGCCTGCAGATCGGCCAGGCCAGCGTGGGGCTGGAGTTTTTGCTGCCTGCGCTGGTCGGCGCCTTCCTCGGCTCCACCACCATCCGGCCGGGCCGCGTGAACGTGTGGGGCACGCTGGTGGGCGTGGCGATCCTGGCCATCGGCATCTCGGGCATCCAGCAGTTCGGCGGTGCCTTCTATGTCGAGCCGCTCTTCAACGGGCTCACGCTGCTGGTGTCCATCGGCATCGCGGGCTGGGCGCAGCAGCGGCGCAACCGCTCGATCAAGCGGCGCATCGCCGAGCGCCAGCTCGACCATGCGCAACAACCGGTTCCCTCAACGCCGTCGAAGTGACGGTTCACCGCAACGACTGGAGACAAGCATGAAGAAGAAGAGTGTGGTTCCCGCGCGCACCGTCGCCGCCGCCGTGCTGGCGCTGTGCGCCGCCGCGCTGGCGCCCAAGGCGATGGCCGACGACTTCCTGGATGCCGCGAAGAAGAAGGTCGAGATCGCCACCATGACCAAGGAGAAGTGGGACGGCCCCACCACCGGCCCCAAGGCCGCCGCGGGCAAGACCATCGTCTTCGTCGCGGGCGACATGAAGAACGGCGGCATCGTGGGCGTGAGCAAGGGCGTGGAGGAAGCGGCGCGCGCCATCGGCTGGACGGTGCGCGTCATCGACGGCCAGGGCACGGTCAGCGGGCGCACCGCGGCACTCAACCAGGCGCTGGCCGTGAAGCCCGCGGGCATCGTGGTCGGCGGCTTCGACACCACCGAGCAGAAGGCGGCGTTCTCGGGCGCGGCCAAGTCGGGCATTCCTCTGGTCGGCTGGCATTCGGGCGAGCAGCCGGGCCCGAACGACAAGGCGGGCCTCTTCGCCAACGTGACCACCGTGACAGACGACGTGGCCGACGTCGCCGCCTCGTGGGTGGTGGCCGATTCGGGCGGCAAGGCGGGCGTGGTGATCTTCACCGACTCGCAGTACGCGATTGCGCTCTACAAGGCGCGCGCGATGGAGGCCGTCATCAAGAAGTGCGGCGGCTGCACCGTGCTGAGCTTCGAGGACAGCCCGATCTCCGAAAGCTCGACCCGCATGCCGCAGCTCACCACCTCGCTGCTGCAGCGCTTTGGCGACAAGTGGACGCACTCGCTGGCCATCAACGACCTGTACTTCGACTTCATGGGCCCCTCGCTCACCGCGGCGGGCAAGAAGGGCGACGGATCGCCCAAGGCGGTGTCGGCCGGCGACGGCTCCGAGGCCGCCTACCAGCGCATCCGCACGCAGCGCTACCAGGCCGGCACGGTGCCCGAGCCGCTCAACATGCAGGGCTGGCAGATCGTCGACGAGCTCAACCGCGCCTTCGCCAAGGAGAAGTGGTCGGGCTACGTGCCCAAGGTGCACCTGGTGACGGCGGGCAACGTGGGCAAGGACGGCGGGCCGAAGAATGTGTTCGATCCGGACAACGGCTATCGGACGCAGTACAAGGCTCTGTGGGGCAAGTAGGCCGTGCCGCCGCTCGACTGGCTCATGGCACCGTTGAGTGGTGCGACAACCCACGAGATCGCATCCTGGGCCGCCTGGCACGCACGTCTCATGGTGCTGGGATGGGGCCTGTTGCTGCCTCTGGGGGCACTGGTGGCCCGCTTCTGCAAGGTCATGCCGTCGCAGGGATGGCCGCACCGGCTCGACAACCCCTTCTGGTGGCGTGCGCACCGCGTGCTGCAGTGGAGCGGCGTGTTGGCGATGACGGTAGGCGCGCTGCTCGCGTGGCGCGGTGCCCAGGGGGCTGGAGGTAGCGGGCTCGTGCGCCTCCATGCAGTGGCGGGTTGGGCGCTGTGCCTGGCCGGGTGGGCGCAGGTGGCCGGTGGTTTTCTGCGCGGCAGCAAGGGCGGCCCGACCGATCACCGGCTTCGCGGCGACCACTACGACATGACGCCGTGGCGGCTGGCCTTCGAGCGCATCCACAAAACAGTCGGCTGGCTCGCGGTGGCCGTGGCCGTCGGCGTCATCGCGCTCGGGCTGGTGGTGGCCGATGCGCCGCGCTGGATGCTCCTGGTACTGGGCTTCTGGTGGATAGCCCTGGGGGTTGCATTCTCGGCACTGCAACGGCGGGGGCGCTGCATCGACACCTACCAGGCGATCTGGGGCCCCGACCCCATGCACCCTGGCAATCGAATACCACCGGTCGGCTGGGGCGTGCGTCGGCCCTTTCATTGAATCGAAATAAAAAAGGGAGTGTGTTCATGGCAGGTCTGGAATTGAGCAACGTCGCCAAGCGGTTCGGCGATGTCACGGTCGTGCAGCAGCTCGACCTTGCGGTGCATGAAGGCGAGTTCGTCGTGCTGCTGGGCGAGTCGGGCTGCGGCAAGAGCACCACGCTGCGCATGGTGGCGGGCCTGGAGAGCGTGAGCGAAGGGCAGATTCGTATCGGTGGGCGAGACGTGACCGCACTGCCTCCGATGTCGCGCGACATCGCGATGGTGTTCCAGAACTATGCGCTGTACCCGCACATGGACGTGGCGCAGAACATGAGCTTTGCGCTCAGCCTCGCAGGCCGGCCCGCAGCGGAGATCCGCGCCAAGGTGGCGGTCGCGGCCAAGGTGTTGAACATCGAACACCTGCTCAACCGCCGGCCGAAGGAGCTGTCGGGTGGGCAGCGCCAGCGCGTGGCCATCGGCCGCGCCATCGTGCGCGAGCCCAAGGTGTTCCTGTTCGACGAGCCGTTGTCGAACCTCGATGCCAAGCTGCGCGGCCACATGCGCGCCGAGTTGGCACTGCTGCACGAGCGCCTGGCCAAGACCACCGTGTATGTCACGCACGACCAGGTGGAGGCGATGACGCTGGCCGACCGGATCGTCATCTTCGACAAGGGGCGCATCCAGCAGGTCGGCACGCCGGCGGAGGTTTTCAACCGGCCGGCGACGCTGTTCGTCGCGGCATTCATCGGCATGCCGGGCATGAACCTGCTGCCGGTGCGCTTCGCCGACCGGCCAGCGGGCCACGGCACGTTGTGCGGCGAAGGCTTCGAGCTGCCCGCGCCCGCCTGGCTGCGTGAAAGAGTGAGCTCGGCGGACCAGGCGCTCACGCTCGGCATCCGACCGCAGGCCCTGCACGTGGCCAACGGCGCACCGCTGAACGTCAAGGTCGACATCGTCGAGTACCTCGGCACCGAGAGCCAGGTCGTCGGTCACCTGGCATCGCCGGGTGGCGCGCGCATTACAGCCACGGTGCAGGGCGATGCGCATGGACTGCTGCACGGCCCCCGCTGGGGCTGAACGCCCACGTTGAAGACATGCACCTGTTCGACACGGCCAGCGGCCAATCGCTGCGGCCCTGACGGTTTTCGCTTTTTTCCCAAGGAGAGGTTCCATGCAACGCAGAGACATCATCAAGCGCACCGCGATCACCGTGTTCGGCGCCGGCCTGCCATTCAGTGGCGCGCTCGCGCAGAACCGCTATGCAAAATACGCGGGCCAGACAGTCACCCTCAACGTGCCTTCGCATCCGCACTACGACGCAATGGCGAAGATACTGCCCGAGTTCACGCGCGAGACCGGCATCAAGGTCGAGATCGACAAGCTCGCGATGGCGCGCCTCAAGGACAAGCAACTGCTCGAAATGGCCAAGCCCCAGGGCGACTACGACTTGGTGAGCTACGTCGTCATGTGGAAGGGCGAGTACGCAGCCAAGAACCTGGTACGCCCGCTGGAGCCTTACCTGTCGGACGCGGCGCTCGCCGATCCGGCCTACGACATCAAGGACATCATTCCGATCTACCTGGAGAACCTCGGCCTCGTCGGCGGCCCCAAGGGCTATCTGCCCGGCGCAGGCGCCAAGCTCTATGGCCTGCCGTACGGCGCCGAGACTTCGGTGCTGGCCTACCGCCGCGACATCTTCGCCAAGCACAACCTGCAGCCGCCCGAGAACTACGAGCAGTTCGGCAAGCTGCTGCGCCTGATCAAGGACAAGGAAGGCATGGGCGCGCTGGCCTCGCGCGGCCAGGCCGGCCACCAGTGCGTGCATGCCTGGCTGCTGCACCTGAACCCGATGGGCGGCGCGATCTTCGACGCCAGATGGGAGCCGCGCTTCAACGATTCGGTAGGCGTGGCCGCGCTGAAGTTCCTGCAGGAAGTGGTCGCCACCGGCCCGGCGGGCATCGCGGGCTATGGGCAGGGCGAGAGCAATACGGCCTTCCTGCAGGGGCAGGCCTCGATGTACCTCGACTCGACACTGCTGGCCGGCTTGGTCAACGACCCCGCCAAGAGCCGCGTCGCAGGCAAAGTGAGCTGGGCGCTGCATCCTGCGGGGACGCGGCGTTCGTCGCAATCGGGCGGGCTGGGCCTTGCGATTCCGAAGAACGCGAAGAACGCCGATGCCGGTTTCCTGCTGATGCAGTGGCTGACTTCGAAGGCGCAGGACAAGGCGGTCGCGCGCGCGGGCGGCGTGCCGATCCGCAATTCGACGATGGCCGATGCCGACCTGGTGCGCCAGTACCCCGAGTACATCGTCTTTCGCGAAGCGCTGAAGTATTCCAATCCCGACTGGCGCCCGATCATCGCGGCCTGGGACAAGATCAACGTGCAGGCGCTTGGCGTGGGCATTTCCGAAGCACTGATCGGCAAGAAGACAGCCGAGGCCGCGCTCAACGAGCTGGTGCCGACGGTGAAGAAGATCATGCGCGAATCCGGCTACGCGGTCTGACGCCACGGCACGATCCCCGATGCGCAGACCCGCCTGGCTTCCTGTCTTCTACGTCGGCCCCGCCGTGCTCGTCATGGCGGCCGCTTGCCTCTATCCGGTCGTCTCGGCCATCCAGCTCGGCTTCTTCGACTGGGGCCTGGGCACGCCCTGGTCTGGCGCGCGCTGGGCCGGCCTGGACAACTTCGTCTCGGCCTTCTCCAACCCACGCGTGTGGTCGTCGCTGTGGACCACGCTGATGTTCGCGGCCGTGTGCGTGAGCGCCGAGATGGTGCTGGGCATTGCGCTGGCCCTGGCGCTGGAGCACCCGGTGCGCGGGACAGCCTTGTTTCGCACGCTGTTCATCCTGCCGATGATGATCGCGCCCATTGCCGTGGGGCTCGCGTGGCGCTACATCTTCGATGCGCAGTTCGGCCTGCTCAACGCGTTGCTGGGCATATTCGGCGTGGCGCCGATGGGCTGGCTGGCCGACCCGACGCTGGCCTTCATTGCCATCGTCATTGCCGACGTCTGGCAGTGGACGCCCTTCGTCTTCATCATGATGGTGGCGGCACTGGCGAACGTCGACGGCGCGGTCATCGAGGCCTCGCGCATCGACGGCGCGCGCTGGTGGCAGATGACCTTCAAGGTCAAGCTGCCGATGGTGATGAACGTCATTGCCATCACGCTGGTGATGCGGCTCATCGACGCCTTCCGCGTGCTGGAGGTGATCTACGTGTTGACCTTCGGCGGGCCGGGCGACAGCACCGAGATACTGTCGCTGCACATCTACAAGACCGCGTTTGTGGGACAGCAGCTCGGCGTGGCGGCTGCGGTGTCGGTTCTGCTGCTGGTCGTGGTCGCGGCACTGTCGTGGGGCGCACTACGGTTGTCCAACCCGCTGAAGGAGTCGGCATGAAGCGGCCTTTGCTCCTGGTGGTGGCGCACTACGCGATGCTTGTTGCGCTGGGCCTGCTGTGCGTGGCGCCCATTGCGCTGATCTTCACGACCAGCCTGCGCCAACAGGTGCATATCTTCGCGGAGCCGCTGAATTTCATCTTCATGCCCACGCTGGAGAACTACCGCGCGGTGCTCACTGAAGACAACCTGGGGCGCTATCTGGGCAACAGTCTGTTCGTCGGCGTGATCGCCACAGCCATTACCCTGGTGCTGGGCTGCATGGCTGCCTATGGGCTGGCGCGCTTTCGCTTTCCGGGCCGTTCGGCAGTGGGCTACACCACTTTGCTGCTGCGTACCGTGCCTCTGGCCGTGCTCGCGATTCCGGTGTTCATGATCTGGAGCCAATGGCAACTGGTGAACAGCCTGTGGGGACTGATCCTTCTGTACGTCGCGGTGAATCTACCGTTCACCATCTGGCTGCTCTATGGCTTCGTACTGCAGGTGCCGGTCGAACTGGAGGAGGCCGCGGCGATCGACGGCTGTGGGCCGGTGCGGGTGTTCACCAAGGTGCTGCTGCCGCTGATGGGGCCGGGTCTCGCGGCGGCGTCCATCTTCACCTTCCGCATCGCGTGGAACGAATTCATCCTCGCGCTGGTGCTGACCGACCGGCAGACACGCACGCTCCCAGTGGCTGCGTCGCTGTTCATCACCGACATGGGCGTGGATTGGGCCAAGGTGATGGCGATGGGCAGCCTGATCGCCATCCCGCCTCTGATCTTCACCTTCGTAGCAGCGCGGCAGATCATCACGGGGATGACCGCGGGGGCGGTAAAAGGCTGAACCTTCACCCAAAGAAGGGGTCGGCCCGCCAAGGCGTGCATGAGGTACGTTGCGACGGCAGCAACGGCTTCTCAACCAGCCTTGAGGAACACGTCATGGTCGGGCGCGAAGTTGGCGTGCAGCGGCAGCATCGCCCCGCCGAGCGCACAGGCCTGCGCCCCCACCCTGCCCCCGTGCAACTGCGGCGGCCACAGGCCCTCCCAGTTGCATTGCGCGAGCGCGGCGCGCGTCTGTTCCAGAAGGGCCTGGAGCAATGCGCGCGACATGGAACCGTCCATCACCACGTCGGCCAGATCGAGCACTGCGGTGCCGCTGACGATGGCGTGCGCCAATGCCAGCGATGCGGAGCCGAGCCATGACTGCGTTGCGGCGGCAAACGGGGGCTGCAACGCGCGGTCGTCGTAGGCCGCGGCAGGATCGAGCCCTTCGCCTTGCAGGCGCTGCTCCAGCTCCCACAGCGAGGCCTCGGCCATCACCTGCGGCGGCAGCGCGCCATCGGCTCGCACCGACTGCATCGGCAACGAAGCCAACGCGCCCGCGTTGCTGTGCGCGCCCGTGTGCAGGTGCGAGTTGATGACCAGCCCGCCGCCCACGAAGGTGTCGACGAAGATGTAGAGAAAGCTCTTCAGGTCATGGCCGCGCCCGCCCACCAACTCGGCCACGCAGGCCGCCACGGTGTCGCGCGCAAAGCTCACGGGCACCTCGGTGCGCGCGCGCACCTCGGCCGCCAGGTCCATCTGGTTCCAGAGGTCGGCCTGTGCCTTCGACAAGCCCAGCGTGCGGTGCCAGCCGCCCAGCTGGAACGGCGCGGCCAGCCCCGCGCCCACGTTGCGCACGGCCAGCGGCCCGAGGCCCTCGCGCAGCCGGTGGATGTGCTGCGCGATGGCGGGCAGCAGCTCGTCCGCATCGGGAAAGTCGTAGCTGATCGCATGCCGCTCGCGCACCTTCGCGGTGAAGTCGATCAGCAGCCATTCGGCGCCGCGCCGGCCCACCTTGATGCCGATGGCAAAGGCCCCGTCGGGGTTGAGCGCGAGCGGCACCGAAGGCTGCCCGATGCGGCCGCGCACGCGCCCCTGCTTGACGATGAGCCCGTCTTCCTCGAGCCGCGCGGTGATGAGCCCGATGGTCTGCGCGCTCAGCCCGGTGAGCCGCGCGAGGTCGGCCTTGGGCAGGCTGGTGTGGACGCGCAGCGCCTGCAGCACCGTGCGCTCGTTGAACTGGCGCATGCCGACCTGGTTGGACCCGCGGGGCCGCAGCAGGTCGGGCGAGCGCGCAGGGGCTTCTGCATCAGGCATGCGCCTCCGCGGGCAGCTGGTCGGCGGTCATGGCGCCGGTCATCACGGCCACCGTGTCGCTCATGCTGATGTTCTTGGGGTTGAGCACCGCCGCTCGCCTGCCCAGGCGCGCCACGTGGATGCGGTCGGCCACCTCGAACACATGCGGCATGTTGTGGCTGATGAGCACCACCGGCAGGCCGCGGTCGCGCACGCGGCGGATCAGCTCGAGCACCATGTTGCCCTCCTTCACGCCAAGCGCGGCGGTGGGCTCGTCCATGATGACCACGTGCCGCGCGAAGGCCGCGCTGCGCGCCACCGCCACGCACTGGCGCTGGCCGCCCGAGAGCGTTTCCACCGCCTGCGTCATCGACTGGATGCCGACCTTCAGGTCCGCCATGCGGGCCGCGCTTTCGTGCAGCATCTTCTTCTTGTCGAGCATGCGCAGCATGTTGCCCAGGAAGCCCGGGCGACGCAGCTCGCGGCCGAGAAAGAGGTTCTCGTAGATGGTCATGGCGGGCGCCACGGCCAGGTCCTGGTAGACCGTCTCGATGCCCGCGCGCCGCGCATCGAGCGGGTTGCGGAAGTGCACCGGCGAGCCGTCGAGCAGGATCTCGCCCTCGTCGGGCACGATGGCGCCCGACAGCGCCTTGATCAGCGACGACTTGCCCGCGCCGTTGTCGCCGATCACCGCGAGGATTTCTCCTTCGCGCAGCTCGAAGTCGACACCGTCGAGCGCCGTGACCTGGCCATAGCGCTTCACCAGGCCCCGGGCCTGCATCACGATCTTGGGGTTTGCGACGGCATTCATCAGCGGGCTCCCCGGCGCGACAGCTGGTCTGCCGCCACCGCCAAAATCACGAGCACGCCCGTCACCAGCACCTGGTAGATCGAGGACACGCCCATCAGCGTGAGCCCGTTGCGGAACACGCCCACGATCAGCACGCCGATCAGCGAGCCCAGCACCACGCCGCGGCCGCCGAACAGGCTGGTGCCGCCGAGCACCACCGCCGTGATGGCGTCGAGGTTCTCGGTCTGCCCCGCGTTCGGGTCGCCCACGCCGGTGCGCGCCACCGACAGCAGCGAGGCAATGCCGTAGAGCGCGCCCGCCGCCACGTAAACGCCCAGCAGCACGCGCTGCGTGGGAATGCCCACCAGGCGCGTGGCTTCTGCGTTGTTTCCCACCGCGTAGATATGCCGCCCCGCGGCCGTCTCGCGCAACACGAACCACGCGAGCGCATAGAGCACCAGCATCAGCACCGCGCCCCAGGCCACCGCGGCGCCGCCGACGGCAAAGGTGGTGCCCAGGCCCGTGAGGCCGGCGGGCAGGTCGGTGACGGTCTGCGAGGACGAATACAGCTGCGTGATCGCGAAGGCGATGTTCAGCGTGCCCAAGGTCACGATGAAGGGCGGCAGCTTGATGCGCGTGACCAAGAGGCCGTTGACCAGGCCGAACAGCGTGGTCACGCCGATGCCGCAAAGAATGGCCACCGGCACCGGCAGCCCGAGCTCGGTCGCGAACTTGCTCATGATGATGCCGCCCAGCGCCATCACCATGCCGCACGACAGGTCGATGCCCGCCGTGAGGATGATCAGCGTCTGGCCGATGGCGATCACGCCGACCACCATCACCTGCTGCAGGATCAGCGAGAGGTTGTCCCCCGTGAGGAAACGGTCGGACTGGGTCGCAAAGAAGATGCATGCGCCAAGCAGAGCCAGCCACGGCCCCAGGGCGCCCCACGGGATGTGGTGCTTCGGAGATTTCGCCATCAAAACGCTCCGATGCTTACTTCTTGCCCCAGCACAGCTCGGCACCGGTCTTGGTGTCCTTGCTGTCGACGCCCGGCACGCTCTTGCCGGCGATCAGGGTCACGCCCGTGTCGACGTAGCCCGAGGCCTTCTTGCCCGTCTTGGCAAACTCCACGCCCGCCGCCACGCCCATGGCGGCCATCTTGAGCGGGTATTGCTGCGAGGTGGCGGCGATGATGCCGGCGCTGGTGTCCTTGATGCCCTGGCAGCCGCCGTCCACCGAGACGATCAGCACGCCCTTCTCCTTGCCCGCGCGCTTCAGCGCGTTGTAGGCACCGGCCGCGGCGGGTTCGTTGATGGTGTAGACCAGGTTCACCTCGGGCGCCTTCTGCAGGCAGTTTTCCATTGCGGTCTGCGCCTTGGCCTGGTCGCCGAAGCTGTCGGCCATGCAGACGATCTCGGGCGCCTTCGACAGCTCGTTCGACTTGGCGTCGTTGGCCGGCAGGCCGAAGCCCTTCATGAAGCCGTTGTGCCGCTGCGCGCCCACCGGGTGGCCCGGCAGCAGGTCGAGCGCGACGATCTTGGCGGGCTTGCCGGCCATCGCGGCCTTGGCGTATTCGCCGATCAGCACGCCGGCCGTGTAGTTGTTGGTGGCAAAGAGTGCATCGGTCGCATCTGGCGGATCGGCCGGGCTGTCGAGCGCGATCACCATCACGCCCTTGTCGCGCGCCTTCTTGATCGCCGGCACGATGGCCTTGGCATCGCTCGGCGTGATCAGGATGGTCTTGGCACCCGCGGCAATCATGTTTTCCATGGCGGTGATCTGGCCCGCGTTGTCGCCGTCGGCCTTGCCCGAGCCGGAGAGCAGCTTGGCGCCGAGCTTCTTGGCTTCTTCCTGCGCGCCCTCCTTCATCTTGACGAAGAAGGGATTGGTCTCGGTCTTGGTGACCAGGCCGATGACGGGCTGGTCGGCGGCAAAGGCGGCGGACGATGCAGCCAGGGACATGGCCGCCATGGCCAGGATGGAGCGGGAGCTGAACATGGTTTGTCTCCGTACGTTCGTTGGCGGGCGGCAGGCGCCCGCAGGGCTGGATAACCGGCCGCGTGCCCTCTGTGCAATGGAGCGGCGGCCGGACGCAGGGAGACTATCGATGAGGGGAGCGACTAAATCAAGTGGTTTTAGTTATCGAAAACCCGGGGTTGCGGGGCTCGGCCGCGTCCCCCGTTTCCGGCCCCTTCACCGGCTGTTGTTGAGCAAGGCGCCCTCGAATTCGAGCTGCTCGAAATAGCTGTTCGTGAAGTCGACCTGCTCGCCGCGCAGGTTCCTGGCGTGCACGTCCGTTCCCTTGCATTCCAGCACCTGCACGTTCCGCCAGTCGCTGCCGTCGAAGTTCATGCCGTTCCATGTGCACTGGACAAAGCGGCAGCCGCGAAGCGAGCTCTGGCTGAATTGCGCATGGTCGAAGGCGCAGCGCGTGAACACGCAATCCACCATGGCAATGTGCTCGAAATTGCAGCGCGTGAAGCTGCAGCCGTCGAACTGGCAGGCGATCCAGCCGGCGTGCCGGAAGACCGTGTCCGTGAAGCTGCTGCCCGCGAAGGACGACGAGGCGAATTGCGCCGTCTCCAGGTCGAGCCCCGCATAGGCATTGGCATCGCTTTGGCCGGCCAGCCCCGCGGGCGCGCCGCCGAGGCCTTTGCGCCATTTGTCGTGGTCGAGGATGATTTGTTGGGCGCTCATGGTTTTTTATTTGCCCGGATTCTTGTATTGAGCGGCGATCCTGCAATTTGCGCAAATGCGCGCCGACGGCTTGGCGCCTCGCGCTTCAACAGCCAGCAAATCAGGAAATAAGATTTTTGTTTTCAATTTGAGCTTCATGCCCGCCTCCTTGTGTGCAATTATTTTAAGTATCGATTTATGGCAAGCGGCAATACGAAGACCCATCCAATTGCCGGCAAAGTCGACACCGCCTGCGCACCTCGGAGACGCGGATGAGACATCGTTCGGGATATCCCGAATGCCTATAAATTCTTACATTTCTCTGTATTCATTTACGATCTGACAGTCGAGGGGCCTGTCTTCCGATGGGTGGCGACATCAATCAAAAAATGGAATAAATGTAATGAAATGGTTTTATTTTTCCGCCGCGGCCGCTTTGGTCGGGGCGTTGGGGGGATGTGGAGGAGGTGGTGGTGGCGGCGGGGGCGGCGGATTGCCGTTTCCGATCCTGCCCGCGGCCACCTTGGGCGTGACGGTTCAGGTCAATGGCAGTTCCGCGACGGCCAATGGGGACGGCAAGTACTCCATCAAGCCGGGTGACGTGATCACGGTGACCCCGAACCTTGGCTCGGACTGGACCAGCAGTTCCGACCCTGCCGGTTCCGTGAGCCTGCGCAATGCGGATATTTCCAGCACCAAGTGGTCTGCGCAGATTGCGAACAACACCAATGCGGCCAGCGTGTTTACCGTCAGCGCGAAGGCGACGGCCAATGCAGCCTTGACCAAGGACACGGTCTTCAATGTTGCCGCAGGCGACGCCCGGAACCTGTCTTACAAGGTGTACGCGACGAACGGCAGCCAGCAGACGCTCGCGCTCAATTTCGACACGATGTCGTACGTGATGACCGACGAGACCGGCCTTGCCGTGTCGGACTCGTTCAGCGCCGATGCTGCGCAGACCGGAACCTATGTCTTCAAGAGTTCGCGCAATACCGCGGCGACGAACAACAGCCGTTTCCGGCTGATCACCGACGCCGTGGTGGGCTCGTTCCCGTTCCAGGTTGCACAGGTCCCGGGCAGCTACGCTGTCCAGCCGTTCATCGGGTCCCGCGCCATCGTGACGACCCAGAGTGCGCTCGACGGGATCTACATCCGCTTCGGCATCAATATGCGGCCGGGCGTGATCGACTCGCAGATCCGCCAGGTTCAAGTGACGGGAGGCGGTACATCGCTGCTCATGTGCAATGAGGTTGGCATCACCTCCATTGCAGCCTGCCCACCTGCCTCGATCGCAACCTACGCCATTTCGGCGGGTTCGTCCGCCGGGTCGTGGAGCACCGTGAACGTGGCCAATGCGAGCGACAAGGGTGCTCTGGCGGTCATCATGGTGGACGGAAAGAAGGTCTACGTCGCGGCGGGCATCAACTCCGTTGCGCCGAACGACTCCATCTTCCGCATCGGCCTTGTCGATTCGTCGACGTGGCTCAACACCACGGCGCGCGGTGGAGACAACAATGGCACCTGGGGCACTCTCGGCTTCGATGCGACGACGTATACCGCAGCGCTGACCAAGCCTGATGGCACCGTCTCCAACGTCAGCTATGGCCTCAATGTGGCGAGCGCCTCGATTCCCGCGCTGAAGGGCATCAACTTTGCAGGCACCGACCGCTATTTCGCGATGCAGGACGGTACGCTGTCGGTCGTCGTGGGTGCGCGCACCAACCCGGTCACCGGCTACCTCCAGATCGGCCTGGTGCCCTGATTGCACGGCGCCGGCATAGGCCGGTGCCGTTCACATCACGCACGCCGCGTCGTGCCGCAATTGCGGTGCAACGCGGCTTTCTTTTTGCGTGAGTGCTAGGCGGCGCGCGTTGCCGCCCCCTCCAGCCTCACCACCCGCCAGGCACACAGGCTCCCCACCGCCGCCAGCACAGCCGCCAGCGCGAACATGGTCCGGTACCCCAGCTCCTGCGCCACCGCACCACCGAGCAGCACGCCCAGCACACCACCGAACCCGTAGCCGATCACGGTGAAGAGCGCCTGCCCCCGCCCGCGCAGCCGGCCTGGAAAGCGGCGCGACACCACGGCGATACACGTCGTGTGGTGCGCCGCAAAGCTCAGCGCATGCAGCCATTGCGCGACGACGAGCGCCGCGATCGAGCCGCCCAGCCCGGCCGTGAGGCCCAGCCGCGCCACGGCGGCAATGCCGCACACCAGCATCCAGCGCGGCATCGGCAAGAGGCCGATGAGCCGCCCCTGCAGGAAGAACCAGACGATCTCGGCCACCACCGACAGCGCCCACAGCAGGCCGATGACGCTCTTGCCGTAGCCCAGCGAATCGAGGTACAGCGAGAAGAAGGCATAGACCGAGAAGTGCGACATCACCTGGAAGAACAGCGATGCGAAGAACCACCGCACCGCCGGAATGCGCAGCACCGGGCCGATCGGCTCCCTGGCCGCGTCGTGCGCCGCCACCGGCTCGCGGATGTCGGGCAGCTTCATGGTCGCGATCAGCACGACAGCCAGCGTGCCCGCGGCCCAGGCCGGAAAGTGCTTCATGCCGAAGCGCTCGAACCATTCGCCCGCAAAGAACACGGTCACCAGGAAGCCGGCCGAGCCGCAGAGCCGGATGCGCCCGTAGCGCCCCCAGTCGCCCGCCACCAGCTGCGCCATGGCGGCTTCGGTGAGCGACATCATCGAGCTTGTGTGGGTGAACATCACCAGCAGCACCAGCGCCAGCCACCAGGCGCCGCCATGCCACCAGAGCCCGAAGGAGCTGGCGAGCGCCACCGCGGCGCTGAAGCGCAGCAGCTTCACGCGCTGCCCCGTGTGGTCGCTGAGCGCGCCCCAGGCATAGGGCGCGAACACGCGCGTGATCGACTGCACCGAGGCCAGCAGGCTGATCGTGAAGATCGGCAGCCCCAGGTCCTTGAGCCACAGCGGCAGGTACGGGTTGAAGAAACCGATGTGCGCGAAATAGCTGGCCGACAGACCAGCGAACGCCAGCAGGTGGCCGCGCCCGGCGGCCACAGGCGGCGCGGTAGACACTAGAGAAAGGACGCCTGCGGCGAGGCGGATTCCGGCTTCTCGGCTTGCGTTTGCACATCGCCGCACTGCGCGCGGTTGCGCAGCACGTGCTCCATGACCACCAGCGCAAGCATGGCCTCGGCGATGGGCGTCGCGCGAATGCCGACGCACGGATCGTGGCGGCCCTTGGTGACCACCTCGACCGGGTTGTTGTGGATGTCGATGGACTGGCGCGGGCTGATGATCGAGCTGGTGGGCTTGATCGCGATGCTCACTTCGAGGTCTTGCCCCGAGCTGATGCCGCCCAGGATGCCACCCGCGTTGTTGGTGACGAAGCCCGTGGGCGTGATCGAATCGCCGTGCGTGGTGCCGCGCTGCGTGATGCTCTCGAAGCCGGCGCCGATCTCCACCGCCTTCACGGCGTTGATGCCCATCATCGCGTAGGCGATCTCGGCGTCGAGCTTGTCGAACAGCGGTTCGCCCAAACCGATGGGCACGTTGCCGGCCGTGACGCGGATGCGCGCGCCGCAGGAGTCGCCGGCCTTGCGCAGGCGGTCCATGTAGGCCTCGAGCTCGCTCACGTCGGCCATCGGCGCGAAGAAGGGGTTGGCGGGCACGTGGTCCCAGCTCTCGAACGGAATGGCGATCTCGCCGATCTGTGTCATGCAGCCGCGAAACACCATGCCGTATTTTTCGGCCAGCCACTTCTTGGCGACCGCGCCCGCCGCCACCATGGGCGCCGTGAGCCGCGCCGAAGAGCGCCCGCCGCCGCGCGGATCGCGGATGCCGTATTTCTTCCAGTAGGTGAAGTCGGCGTGGCCGGGGCGGAACTGCTGGGCGATCTGGCCGTAGTCCTTGCTGCGCTGGTCGGTGTTCTGGATCAGCAGCGCAATCGGGGTGCCGGTGGTCTTGCCTTCGTAGACGCCGGAAAGGATCTGCACCGCGTCGGGCTCGTTGCGCTGGGTGACGTGGCGGCTGGTGCCGGGGCGGCGGCGGTCGAGGTCGCCCTGGATGTCGGCCTCGCTCAGTTCCATGCCCGGCGGGCAGCCGTCGATGACGCAGCCGATGGCCGGGCCGTGCGACTCGCCGAAATTGGTGACCGCGAAGAGAGTTCCGAAGGTGTTGCCGCTCATGGTGGGGATTATCCCTACAAAGCGGCGGCCACTCAGTCCGTCGTGTTTTCCGTGCGCCTGATGAGCGTGCCCAGCTGCAGTTCGATGGCAAAGAGCCGTTCGTTCAGCACGGCAGTCTGCAGCCGTATGGCCTCGACGATGGCCTTGGTCTGCGGGTCCGAGGTGTTGTCGGCCAGTTCCGCCAGGTCGTGCAGCTTCTTGCGAAGTTCGTTGCTCATGGGAGGCTCCGTTCGTCGTCTCGTCGTGGAGGCCCCAGTATGGGTCTTCGCCAGCGCGCCGGCAATGCGTGAAAGCCGCTCAGGCGCCCTGCTGCTGCCCTGCCAGCCACTTCCCGAGCTTGCCCATGGCGCCGGTCCAGCCATGGCTGTGCCCGTCGCGCGCGGCCTCGTCGAAGAACTGCTCGTGCAGCAGGACCAGTTCGCAGCCATTGCCGTCGGGCTCGATGCGCACCGTGACGCGCGACTCGCGCTCCGGCGTGCTGCGCCAGGCCCAGCTGAAGACCAGCTTGCGGTTGGGCACGAGCTCCAGGTAGGTGCCGCTCACGTCGTGCGTCTGGCCGTCGGCCGCGCGCATGGCCACCCGAAAGCGCCCGCCCACGCGCAGGTCGACTTCGGCCAGCGGCACGGCAACGATTTCCTCAGGGCCGAACCAGGCCTTCAGCGCTTGCGGGTCGGTCCACGCGCGCCAGACTTTTTCGGGGGCGACGGGGTAGTGCCTGCGGAGGGTGAGCGAGGGTCGCTCGGTGGCGGGGGCGGCAGCTTTTGCCATTCGGTCTCCTCTTGGTGGTAGAGAAAGCGCGCCAGTGCATCGAGGCGCCCGGTCCAGAATTTCTCATAGCGCGACAACCACACGGCAGCCTCCTGCATGGGGCGCGGCGAGAGCTCGCAGCGCACGATGCGGCCCTCTTTCGTGCGCGAGATGAGCCCGGCGTCCTCCAGCACCCGCAGGTGCTTCATGAAGCCGGTCAGCGACATGCCATGCGGCTCGGCCAGCTCGGTCACGCTGAGGCTGCGCTCGCCCAGGGTCTCCAGCACCGTGCGGCGCGTGGGGTCGGAGAGCGCGGCAAAGACGGCGTCGAGCGTGGCATTGTCTGAGTGAACCATGTGGTTGAGTATCCGGCCGCACCGCGGGGGCGTCAAGCGATGCCCGCATCAGCCCTTCGCAGCGGATGCCTTTGGGAACGCTTTATGCGTGCCGCACCATCACCACCACTGCCGCGAAGGAGCGCCCCATGCTGGACCGAACCGCCACCCAGTTCTCCCACGTCAAGCCCGGCGACACCGAGTACGTCTCGGGCGGCCTGCGCGATTTCTTCCTTTACCGCGACCTTGGCATTGCCGAGGCCACCAACGGCAAGGTCATCGCGCACCTCGTCAAGGCCAACATGGCACCGGAAACGGGCACCGGCTGGCACCGCCACGAGGCCGACTTCCAGATCGTGATCATGCTCAAGGGCTGGGCCCGCTTCATGTACGAGGACAAGGAAACGCGGGTCGAGGCCGGCGACGTGGTGCACCAGCGGCCGGGCATCCGGCACTTCCTGTTCGACTACTCGCCCGACATGGAATACCTGGAGATCGTCTCGCCGGCCGACTTCAAGAGCATCGACGTCGAGCCGGTGTGCGAGATTCCGCCGCCGACGCCGTGGGTCTAGGGGCGCTCATCTGGGAAAGGGGCGGTACAGCGCGCAGTCGGGGTTCAAGCGCACGCCGAAGTCGGACGCGGCAACTGATGGATCGGGAATTCACCTTGGCGGGACGAAACACATCCTTCTGTGCCGGAAAGATTCAGTCTTTCTTGAAGCTACAGCAATTCGCAACGAAAATCTGCGGATGCCCACCGCCACCCTTCCCCCGCTCAGCCGCCAGTTCGTCGCCCACTTCGGCGAGATGGGCAGCAAGTGGGGCATCAACCGCACCGTCGGCCAGATCTATGCGCTGATCTTCATTTCCGAACATGCGCTCAATGCCGACGAGATTGCCGAGCTGCTGGAGTTCTCGCGCTCCAACGTGAGCATGGGCCTGAAGGAACTGCAGGCGTGGCGGCTGGTGCATCTGCGCCATCAACCGGGCGACCGGCGCGAGTATTTCGAGGCGCCGGCGGATGTGTGGGAGATCTTTCGCGTGCTGGCCGAGGAGCGCCGCCGCCGCGAGATCGAGCCGACGCTTTCGATGCTGCGCAACGCGCTGCTCGAATCGCCCGCAAGCGATGCCGAGCGCCACGCGCAGGAGCGCATGCGCGAGATGCACGACCTGATCGACCGGCTCATGAAGTGGTTCGACGACGTCCAGCGGCTCGCGCCCGAAACCGCGATGCAGCTGATGGGCATGGGCGCCACCGTGACCAAGGTGCTGAGCCTCAAGGACCGCATCACCGGCAGCACGCCCAAGAAGAAAAAGCCGGCCGCCGGCTGAGCGGCCTTTTGTCAGAGCCGCTCCTGCCCCTGCGGCGCTTCGGGCAGCGCGAGCTTCTCCTTGCGAATGGCGTCGTCGTCCATCAGTTCGTACCACATCGCGTTGAGAACAGCGAAGGCGGCCGCCAGCGGCAGGCCGAGAATCCAGGCGAAGTACCACATATTTTTTGCTCCGTTCAGTACGCGTGTCCGCTCTCTTCGCGGATCGCCTTTTCGTCGACCTTGCCCCACAGCACGTGGTAGACCCAGGTGGTGTAGGCCACGATGATGGGAATGAAGATGCCCGTGACCACCAGCATGATGAAGAGCGTGAGGTGGCTCGATGATGCGTCCCACACCGTGAGGCTCGCGCGCGGGTCGATCGACGACGGCAGGATGAACGGGAACATCGATGCGCCCACGCTCAGGATGATGCCGGCAATGCCGAGCGCGGCCGCCAGCAGCGCGAGCACGGGCCGGCGCAGCAGCAGGCCCCCGAGCGCCCCCAGCAGGCCGGCAAAGCCCGCCGCCGGCGCGGCCATGGTCCAGGGATGGGCCGCATAGTTGGCAAGCCATGCACCTGCGTGCAGCTCGACGGTCTTCAGGAGCGGATTGGACGGCCCCACCATCTGGGCCGCGCTCGTGATGCGGTAGCCGCCGATGGCCGAGGCCATCCACATGCCCGCCAGCGCATACAGCGCGATGCCGGCCACCGCGGCAACGCTGCCATAGAGGCGCGCGCGCTCGGCCACCGGGCCCGCGGTCTTGAGCTGCAGCCACGCCGCGCCGTGCGCGACCATCATCGCCACCGACACCAGCCCGCACAGCAGCGCGAACGGATTGAGCAGCGCGAAGAAGCTGCCGTCGTAGTGGATGTGCATGTCCGCCGCGAAGCGGAACGGCACGCCCTGCAGCACGTTGCCCACAGCCACACCGAAGATCAGCGCGGGCACCAGGCCGCTGAAGAAAAGCACCGCGTCCCAGCGCGCGCGCCAGGCCGGCTCCTCGCGCTTGCTGCGGAACTTGAAGGCCACGGGCCGCAGGATGAGCGCCGTGAGAATCACGAACATCGCCAGGTAGAAGCCCGAGAACGACACCGCGTACAGCTGCGGCCAGGCCGCGAAGATCGAGCCGCCGCCAACGATCAGCCACACCTGGTTGCCCTCCCATACCGGGCCCACGCTGTTGATGACCAGGCGACGCTCGAGGTCGGTGCGCGCGGCAAACGGCAGCAGGATGCCGCTTCCCAGGTCGAAGCCGTCAGTCACGGCAAAGCCGACCAGCAGCACGCCGATCAGCGCCCACCAGATGATTCGAAGCGTGTCGTAGTCGATGAGTTGATGCAGGATCATGAGGAACTCCCTGGCGCCGCCATGGCGCGAACTGGCGGAACATGGGACCGGGCTTCGCCGACATCGGGTGCATGCTCGGCCTCCGGCCCCTTGCGTATCACCTTGAGCAGCAGCTTCATCTCGATGATGAAGAGCGTGGTGTAGATCGCGATGAAGCCGCCAAGCGTGATGAGCAGCGTCTTCACGCCCAGGTTCGACACCGCCACCGCCGTTGGCAGCACGCCTTCGATCACCCAGGGCTGGCGGCCGAACTCGGCCACCAGCCAGCCGGACTCGATGGCGATCCACGGCAGCGGGATGGCCAGCACCGCGGCCCTGAGCAGCCAGCGGTGGCGGTCGAGCCGGCGCCGCGCCGAAAGCACGAAGAAGGTGGCCGTCAGCACGATCAGCAGCATGCCGATGCCCACCATGATCCGGAACAGCCAGAACAGCGGCGCCACCTGCGGCACGGTGTCCCATGCGGCCTTGGCGATCTGCTCGGGCGTGGCGTTGCGCGGGTCGTCGACATAGCGCTTGAGCAGCAGCGCATAGCCCATGTCGGTGCCGCCGTTCTCGAAGGCATCGCGCACGCCCTGCGGCACGGCTTGCGTACTGCCGGCGGCGCGGATCTGCTGCAGCGCGTCGTAGGCCTTGATGCCTTCGCGGATGCGCACCTCGGCGCGCTTCACGAGCTCGTCGATGCCGGGGATCACGGTATTGAGCGAGCGCGTGCCGATCAGCCCCATCACCGCCGGAATATGGATGGCGTAGTGCGTCTCGCGCGCTTCCTGGTCGGGGAAGCCGAAGGCGGTGAACGCCGCAGGCGCGGGATGCGTCTCCCACATGGCCTCGATGGCGGCGAGCTTCATCTTCTGGTGTTCGGTCGACAGGTAGCCGCTCTCGTCGCCCAGCACCACCACCGACAGCGACGCCGCCAGGCCGAACGAGGCCGCGACCGTCATCGAGCGCTTGGCCAATTCGAGGTGGCGGCCCTTGAGCACGTACCAGGCCGACACGCCGAGCACGAACACCGCCGCGCACACATAGCCCGCCGACACGGTGTGCACGAACTTGGCCTGCGCCACGGGGTTGGTCAGCACCGCGAAGAAGTCCGTCACCTCCATGCGCATGGTCTGCGGATTGAAGGCCGCGCCCACGGGGTTCTGCATCCAGCCGTTGGCAATGAGGATCCACAGCGCCGAGAAGTTGGAGCCGATGGCCACGGCCCAGGTCGCGACCAGGTGGCCCACCTTGGAGAGCTTGTCCCAGCCGAAGAAGAACAGGCCCACGAAGGTGGCTTCCATGAAGAAGGCCATCAGCCCCTCGATGGCCAGCGGCGCGCCGAAGATGTCGCCGACGTAGTGGCTGTAGTAGCTCCAGTTCATGCCGAACTGGAACTCCATCACCACGCCGGTGGCCACGCCCATCGCAAAGTTGATGCCGAACAGCACGCCCCAGAACTTGGTCATGTCGCGCCAGATCACGCGGCCCGTCATCACGTAGACGGTTTCCATGACCGCGAGGATGATCGACAGCCCGAGCGTCAGCGGCACGAACAAAAAGTGGTAGAGCGCCGTGGCGGCGAACTGCAGGCGCGATAGCGCAACGATGTCGAGGTCCATGGGGGCTTCCTTTTTGTGTTCCCTGTTTTTGGTCTTTGGCTTCTGTCGGTTCAGTCGGGCCGCAGCGCGTCGAGCGCGGCGTCGAAGGCGGGGCTGCCGCGCCGCAGTTCGGCAACGATGCGGCCCTGGCGCATGCACACCAGGCGGTCGGCCAGCGCGGCCTCGCGCCGCAGGTGCGTGGCGATCAGCAGCGTGCGCGGGCCGGCCTCTGCGTACAGGCGCTGCAGCACGTCATGTGCGATGGCGGCATCCAGCGCCTCGGTGGGCTCGTCGAGCAGCCAGAGCGGCACCGGGCGCAGCAGCAACCGCGCGAGCGCGAGCCGGCGCGACTGCCCGCCCGAAAGGCCCAGGCCGCCTTCGCCCAGCGCGGTATCGAGTCCGGCGGGGAAGGAGTGCACGTCACTGGCGAGACCGGCCGATTGCAATGCGTTCCACAGGCGGACGTCGTCCGCGGCGGGATCGGCGAGCCGGAGGTTGTCTCGCAGGCTGTCCTGGAAAAGTTCGGTGCGCTGGGTCAGGAGGCAGGCCGGCTCAGCGTTGACGCTGCCGGCCAGCGGCGCTACTTCTCCGGCAATCACCGCGAGCAATGTCGACTTGCCCGCACCGCTCGCGCCGACGAGCGCCACGCGTTCGCCCGGCGCGATGGCCAGCGAGACATCGTTCAGCGCGGGAATGCCGCTGCCGAAGTGCGCCGCACTCAGGTGGGCCAGACTCACCGCCCAAGCCGCGCCGGGTTCAACGACGGCGACACCCGGTCGCGCTTCGTCAGGCGCCAGGCGCGGCGCGAGGCGCCCGACCGCGAGCCAGGTGCGGCCGGCATCGAGCGCGCCGCGCCGCAGGGCCGCGAACGGCTCCGTGGCCGTCAGCGCCACGAGCAGCCCGAGCGCCGCGGCAGGCGCGCCGATGGCGCCCTCGCCCACGAGCACACCCACCGCCAGCAGCACGCCCACCAGTGTCAGCGTGCCGGCCACGTTGTAGGCCGCGCCGGCCGAAGTCTCGAGCCTGTTCAGCGCGAGGTCGGCCTTGGCCAGGCGCGCATCGGCATTCATCAGTGCTTCGCGCTGCGCATCGGCACGCCCCGCCATCACCAGGTCGGTCTGGCCCGCGACGAGGTCGACGGTGCGCGCCCGCAGCGCCTCGATGCCATGCGCGCGGCGCACCGCCGGACGCCGGGCGCGCCGCGCGATGAACAGCGCCAGACCCCAGCCGGCGGCCACCAGCCACAGCAGCAGCGCGAGCCCCACGCCGGCGTGCATGAACCCGAGCACCACGCCCGCGAGCAGCGCCGCGCCCAGCGCCGCGGCGGCGGGCACGAGCAGCCGCAGGTAGAGCGACTCCAGCGCATCGATGTCGGAAGTCAGCCGGAACAGGAGCCGCGATGGCCGCATCGCCAGCTGGAGCGCCGCGCCGGGGCGCGCCCAGCCGCGGAACAGGCGCACGCGCAAGGCCGCGAGCACGCCGAAGCTTGCGTCGTGCGTGACCAGGCGCTCGCCGTAGCGCGATGCGGTGCGCCCGAGCGCCAACAGCCGGATGCCGGCCGAGGGCATGAACACGTCGAAGGTGAAGGCCGTGGCCGCATGCAGGCCCGCGAGTGCCGTCGCGGTGATGAACCAGCCCGACAGGCCGAGCAAGGCCATGCCCGCCAGCACGGTGGCCGCCGCCAGCACGCCGCCCCACAGCAGCGCGCGGGGCTGCGCCGCCAGGAACGGCCGCAGCACCAGCCGGAGGTCGCGCCAGCCACCCTGGGAACTGCTCATGCGGCGCGCTCCAAGGCGGCATCGGCCGGCTCGGCATCGAGACGGACCGAGCGGTTCATGCGCGCCGCCAGCACCGGGTCGTGCGTGGCGACGACCAGGGTCTTTCCGCGGGCCAGGGCCAGCAGCGCGTCGGCCACCTGGGTGGCGGTTTCGGTGTCGAGGTGGGCGGTGGGCTCGTCCACCAGCAGCAGGTCCGCATGGGGGTGGACCGCGATGCGCGCCAGCGCCAGGCGCACCGCCTCGCCGCCCGACAGGCCGATGCCGCCCTCGCCCAGCGCCACGCCCGGATGCGCCTGCGCCACCGTCTCGAGGGAGGCGAAGCGCATTGCCGCCGCAACCTGCGAGGCGCCCACGCCCGCGCGCCCGAGCGCGACGTTGGACTCGACCGAGCCCGCGAACACATGCGGCCTCTGCCCCATCCAGGCGATGCGCTGGCGCAGCGCACCCGCGGTGTGATCGGACAGCGTCACGCCGCCGATGGAGATGTCGCCGTGCGCGGCCGGCAGCAGCCCCGCCAGCAATGACAGCAGCGCGGTCTTGCCCGCGCCGCTCGCACCAGTGAGCGCCACGTGCTCGCCGGCCCCGATGCGCAGGTCCAGACCATCGAAGACCTTGCGCTCTTCGGCCGGCCACGCGAAATGCAGGTCGCGGATCACGATGGCGGGTGCGGAGCCCACGCGTGTCGCGCCTGTTGCGGCACGTGCAACCGGGGCCTGCGCTCCAGGCAGGGGCAATGCGCGCCTTTGCAACGCGTCGAGTGCCTGCAGTGCCGCCTCGCCGGCCGCGCGGTCATGCCAGACCGCCGAGAGTTCGCGCAGCGGTTCGAAGAACGCCGGCGCAAGCAGCAGGATGAACAGCCCTTCCCCCAGGCTCAACTGGCTTCCCCAGGCGCCAAAGCCCAGGGTGCCCAGCAGGTGGAAGCCGACGTAGGCCGCCACCATGGCCACACCCAGCGCCGAGAAAAGCTCCAGCACCGCCGACGAGAGAAAGGCGATGCGCAGCACCGCCATGGTCCGTTCCCGCAGCGCCTCTGCCGCCTGCGCGAGCCGCCCGGCGGCGGCATCCACCGCATCGAGCGCGCGCAGCGTGGCCAGCCCGCGCAGGCGGTCGAGCAGGAAGGCGTTCATGCCGCCCATCTCGACCATCTGCGCCTCGCTCGCGGCCTTGGCGCGCCAGCCGACGATGGCCATGAAAAGCGGAATCAGCGGAGCGGCAACCAGCAGCACGAGCGCCGCCACCCACGAAAGGCTGGCCACCGCCGCCAGGATGACGATGGGAACCACCGTGGCGCGCCAGCGCGCGGGCCGGTAGCGCACGAGATACGGCACCAGCGCTTCGGCCTGCTCGGCCAGCACGCTGGCCGCGCGCCCGGACTCGGCACGCTCGCGGTCCAGCGGCGAACCGGCCGCCAGCGCCCGGGCAGTCTGGGCACGCAGGGCCGAGAGTTGCGCCCGCGCGTGTCCGAAGATGCGTCGCGCGCCCCATGCCTCGCAAACGGCCCGCAGCACGCCCAGCAGCAGGATGCCGCAAGCCGGCCACTGCACCGCCGCAATCCCCTGCCCCGAGGCCAGCCCCTGCACGGCCATGGCCAGCAGCGCCGCCTGCGGAATCCACGTGAGCGCCGCCACGCCTTGTACGAGGCTTGCGGCGTCCGGCCGCGCAAAAAGCTGCAGCGGCGGCCGTGGCGGAGGATGCTTGATCATTCCTTGATATTTTGTATTTTCAGTATTTACTGAATTTTCGCAATCTTATCAAAGGCGGAGAAACCCTGAAGCAGCCGGGAGCGTGACCGCTCCGGCGCCCTCTTGCAACCATTTCAGTGAAAACGGCCGGCGCGCTGCGCTGCCGGCGCGGGCGGCTCAGGTCAGAACGAGACGAGCATCCCGCTGACCAGCAGGCCCGCGAACAATGCCGCGACCACGCGCCACGACGCGGGCCGCAGCTCGACCCTGCGGTGCAGCAATTGCGCGGCTGCCACCGACAGCCCGAAGGTGGCGGCCAGGCCCAGCGCATCGAACCAGGCGGGGTGCCGCCCCATCTGCGCCGCCGCCGCATTGGTGGCCAGCAGCACCGGAAAGTGGATCAGGAACAGCGAATACGACATGCGGCCCAGGCGCTGCAAGGGCATGGCCGCATCCGGCCGGCGACCGAGCGAAAGCCAGTCCCGGCGCTGCGCAACGGCAATCAGCAGCGCGCTCACCAGCGCGGTGGCGATGCGGCTGCGCCAGTCGACCGCGAGCGCGCCCGCGCCGGTCAGCGCGAGCAGCACGATGGCACTGCGCCAGGTGCTCGCGCGCGTCGCGCGTCCGATCCAGAAGGCCAGCATGCCGAGCCCGTAGGCACCGAAGAAATAGAACGCCGTGCCGTCGAGATCGGCATTGCGGTTGAAGAGCAGCAGCGAAGCGGTGGCCACCGCCAGCACCAGCGCCACGGGAATCCAGCGCTCGTACGAAGCCGCTGCAGCCGCCGCCGGCGCCCGCCGCAGCATCGCGGGAAGCCCCATGAGCGCCAGCGCCAGCACGAACAGCTGGAAGTCGATGGCCACGTACCAGACGCCCGTGGACAGTGCCTCGTAGCCCAGCAGGTCCTGCATCAGCAAGCCGTGCGCGAGCAACTGGCCGATGCTCGGCGCGGCCGGCACGTCGTCGCCCACCATCCAGGGGCGCACCAGGGCCGCCACCAGCACCGACACCGTGAGCGCCGCCAGGTAGGGCATGACCAGCCGGCCGTAGCGCTGCAGGATGCGCGCCATCGGCCGCTCCACGCGCAGCAAGCCGTCGGGCGCCAGGCTGGAAGCCGCAAGAAAGCCGGCAATCACCAGGAAGACCTGCACCGCGAGCCGGCCGTCACTGGCCAGCCAGCCCAGCAATCCGGGCGCCAGCAGGAAGGCGCCCACCGGCATCGCGCCGTAGCGCGACAGGTGGTGCCCGACGATCACCGCGCAGGCCAGGCCCTTGGCGATGTCGAGCAGGGGCATCCGCCCGCGCTGTGCGGGCAGCCCGGCAGGCGCCGGGTCGCACGCGCCGCTCAAAGGGCGAGCCGCTGCCTGGCTTGCTGGTACTCGCGCTTGAGCTTCTCGATGAAGGCCGCGGCGCTGGCCACTTCGGTGACGGCGCCGATGCCCTGGCCCGAGCCCCAGATGTCCTTCCAGGCCTTGGCCTTGCTGCCCTCGCCGCCGCCGAAGTTCATGGTCTTGACGTCGCCTTCGGGCAGGTTGGCCGGGTCCATGCCGGCCTTGACGATGCTCGGCGCAAGATAGTTGCCGTGCACGCCGGTGAAGAGGCTGGAGTAGACGATGTCGTCCGAGTTGCCGTCGACGATCGCCTGCTTGTATTCCTCGCTCGCGCGCGCCTCCTCGGTGGCGATGAAGGCGGTGCCGATGTAGGCGAAGTCGGCGCCCATGGCCTGCGCCGCGAGCACCGCGCCGCCGGTGGCGATGGAGCCCGACAGCGCGATGGGGCCGTCGAACCACTGGCGGATTTCCTGCACCAGCGCGAACGGGCTCTTCACGCCCGCATGGCCGCCAGCCCCGGCCGCCACGGCAATGATGCCGTCGGCGCCCTTCTCGATCGCCTTCTGCGCGAACTTGTTGTTGATGATGTCGTGCAGCGTGACGCCGCCGTAGCTGTGCACCGCATCGTTCACGTCGGTGCGCGCGCCCAGCGAGGTGATGACGATCGGCACCTTGTACTTCACGACCATCTCCATGTCGTGCTCGAGCCGGTCGTTGCTCTTGTGCACGATCTGGTTGATGGCAAAGGGCGCGGCGGGCTTGTCGGGGTTGGCCTTGTTGTAGGCCGCGAGCTCCTCGGTGATCTCGGCCAGCCAGTCTTCGAGCTGCGCCGCGGGGCGCGCGTTGAGCGCCGGCATCGAGCCGACCACGCCGGCCTTGCATTGCGCGATCACGAGCTTGGGGTTGCTGATGATGAACAGCGGCGAGCCGATGATCGGCAGCGGCAGGTTCGCGAGCACGGGGGGCAGCTTGGACATGTCTTCTCCGGGAATGGGGTTCGGTTTTATATAAGAGGAAGGCCCGCATCGCCCGTCAGCTGGGCGACACGGGGCCGTGGGTCAGAAGGCGTCGAGCGCCAGTGCCGTGACGCTCTCGGCGCCATCGACGATGCTGTCGCGCAGCCCGGGCACCCTGTTCAGGATGTGCTCGGCATAGAAGCGCGCGGTCGCGATCTTGGCCTGCATGAAGTCCACGTCGACACTGCGCGACGCCAGGTCCGCTGCAATGATCAGCGAGCGCGCCAGCTGCCAGCCGGCCACGAGGTTGCCCGCGAGCATCAGGTAGGGCACGCTGCCCGCGAACACCGCGTTGGGCGACGCCTTGGTCTGGCCCGCGACGAAGTCGACCACTTCGATGAAGGCTTCGCGCGCAGGCTTCAGGCGCTTGAGGACGGCGGCCGCGGCGGGGCTGCCGCTCTTGGACAGCTCGGCTTCGGTCTTCTCGATCTGCGCGGCAATGGCCTTGGCGGTCTGGCCGCCGTCGCGCGCGGTCTTGCGGCCCACGAGGTCGTTGGCCTGGATGGCGGTGGTGCCCTCGTAGATCGTGAGGATCTTGGCGTCGCGGTAGTACTGCGCCGCACCGGTCTCCTCGATGAAGCCCATGCCGCCATGCACCTGCACGCCGAGCGAGGTCACTTCCAGGCTCATCTCGGTGCTGTAGCCCTTCACGAGCGGCACCATGAATTCGTAGAAGGCCTGGTTCTGCTTGCGCGCCTCGGCATCGGGGTGGTGGTGCGCGGCGTCGTACGCGGCCGCGGCCACCGAGGCCATGGCGCGGCAGCCTTCGGTGTAGGCGCGCATCGTCATCAGCATGCGCTTGACGTCGGGGTGGTGGATGATGGGCGCGCTCGCGTTCATCGAACCATCGACCGGGCGGCTCTGCACGCGGTCCTTGGCGTAGGCCACGGCGTGCTGGTAGGCGCGCTCGGCAATCGCGATGCCCTGCATGCCCACGGCATAGCGGGCCGAGTTCATCATGATGAACATGTACTCGAGGCCGCGGTTCTCCTGGCCGACGAGATAACCCACGGCACCGCCATGGTCGCCGTACTGCAGCACGGCGGTGGGCGAGGCCTTGATGCCCATCTTGTGCTCGATGCTCACGCAGTGCACGTCGTTGCGCGCACCCAGCGACCCGTCCTTGCCGACGAGGAACTTGGGCACCACGAACAGGCTGATGCCCTTCACGCCTTCGGGCGCGCCGGTCACGCGTGCGAGCACCAGGTGCACGATGTTCTCGGCCATGTCGTGCTCGCCGTAGGTGATGAAGATCTTGGTGCCGAAGACCTTGTAGGTGCCGTCGGGCTGCGGTTCGGCGCGGCTGCGCACCAGCGCAAGGTCGCTGCCGGCCTGCGGCTCGGTGAGGTTCATGGTGCCGGTCCACTGGCCGCTCACGAGCTTTTCGAGGTACACCGCCTTGAGCTCGTCGGAGCCGGCCGTGAGCAGCGCCTCGATGGCGCCGTCGCTCAAGAGCGGGCACAGCGCGAAGCTCATGTTGGCCGAGTTGAGCATTTCGCCGCAGGCCGCGCCGATGGTCTTGGGCAGGCCCTGGCCGCCGAAGTCCGCCGGATGCTGCAGGCCCTGCCAGCCGCCCGACACGTACTGCGCGAAGGCTTCCTTGAAGCCCGGCGTGGTCGCGACCTGGCCGTCCTTGAAGGACGAGGGGTTGCGGTCGCCCTCGATGTTCAGCGGCGCGACCACGTCCTGGTTGAAGCGCGCGCATTCCTCGAGCACGGCCTGCGCGGTTTCGAGGCCGGCGTCCTCGAAGCCCGGCAGCCTGGCGATCTCGCCGATGTTGGCCAGGTGCTCGATGTCGAACAGCATGTCCTTGAGGGGGGCGGTGTAGCTCATGTCTTGTCTCCAGATACAGCGGATACGAAAAGGGCATCGCGAACGATGCCCTCCGGCTCAGTGCAGCGATGCGATCAGAGCGCCTTCACCAGTTCCGGCACCGCCGTGAACAGGTCGGCCACCAGCCCGTAGTCGGCCACCGAGAAGATCGGCGCCTCTTCGTCCTTGTTGATCGCCACGATCACCTTGGAGTCCTTCATGCCGGCCAGATGCTGGATCGCGCCCGAGATGCCCGCGGCGATGTACAGCTGCGGCGCGACGATCTTGCCGGTCTGGCCCACTTGCCAGTCGTTGGGGGCGTAGCCCGCGTCCACCGCGGCGCGGCTCGCGCCCAGGCCCGCGTTGAGCTTGTCGGCCAAGGGCGTCATCACTTCGGTGAACTTCTCGGCGCTGCCCAAGGCCCGGCCGCCCGAGACGATGATCTTGGCGGCGGTGAGTTCGGGGCGGTCGCTCTTGGTGACTTCGCGGCCCACGAAGCTGGACTTGCCCGAATCGGCCACGCCTTCGGCCGTTTCAACGCTCGCGCTGCCACCGGTGGCGGCTGCGGCGTCGAAGCCGGTGGTGCGCACGGTGATCACCTTGGTGGCGTCGCTGCTCTGCACGGTGGCGATGGCGTTGCCGGCGTAGATCGGGCGCTCGAAGGTGTCGGGGCTTTCGACCTTGGTGATGTCGGAGATCTGCGCCACGTCGAGCTTGGCGGCCACGCGCGGCGCGACGTTCTTGCCGTTGGCAGTCGAGGGGAACAGGATGTGGCTGTAGTTGGAAGCGATCGCCAGCACCTGGGCGGCGACGTTCTCGGCCAGGTTCTCGGCCAGGCTGGGGCTGTCGGCCACGATGACTTTGCTGACGCCCACGATCTGCGCAGCGGCCTTGCCGGCTTCGGCGGCATTGGCACCGGCGACGAGCACGTGCACGTCGCCGCCGCAGGCCAGGGCCGCGGTCACGGTGTTGAGGGTCGCGGGCTTGACGGTCGCGTGGTCGTGTTCGGCAATAACAAGTGCGGTCATGTCGTTGTCTTCCTCAGATCACTTTGGCTTCGTTCTTGAGCTTGTCCACCAGGGTCGCGACGTCAGGCACCTTGATGCCGGCGCCGCGCTTGGGCGGCTCGCTGACCTTGAGGGTCTTCAGGCGCGGCTTCACGTCCACGCCCAGGTCTTCGGGCTTGAAGGTGTCGAGTTGCTTCTTCTTGGCCTTCATGATGTTGGGCAGCGTCACATAGCGCGGCTCGTTCAGGCGCAGGTCGGTGGTGATGACGGCCGGCAGGCTGAGCGTGATGGTCTCCAGGCCGCCGTCGACTTCGCGCGTGACGGTGGCCTTGCCATCGGCCACTTCGACCTTGGAGGCGAAGGTGGCTTGCGGCAGGTCGGCCAGCGCGGCGAGCATCTGGCCGGTCTGGTTGGCGTCGTCGTCGATGGCCTGCTTGCCCAGGATGATCAGCTGGGGCTGTTCCTTGTCGACCAGGGCCTTCAGCAGCTTGGCCACGGCCAGGGGTTGCAGCTCTTCGGTGGTCTCGACCAGGATGCCGCGGTCGGCACCGATGGCCATGGCGGTGCGCAGGGTTTCCTGGCACTTGGCATCACCGCAGGAGACGGCGATGACTTCGGTGACCACGCCCTTTTCCTTCAGGCGCACGGCTTCTTCCACGGCGATCTCGTCGAAGGGGTTCATGCTCATCTTGACGTTGGCAATGTCCACTCCGGTGCCGTCGCTCTTCACGCGCACCTTGACGTTGTAATCGACGACCCGTTTGACAGGCACTAGAACCTTCATTGACTTGACTCCATTGGGATTGCAAAAAGGGGGCTTCGAGGGCAGCCGGTCATTTTAGGGTCCGGCCTTTGCCGCACCTGCGCCCATGGCGACTTGGCACCGCTGTGCAACAAAAAAGAACGACCGTGCTTTTTCGTGATTATACGGCAGCCTCGCGCGTGGCGGAAACGCCCGGCGGCAGCGACTCCACCCGCAGCACGCGCTGCGGATAGGGAATGTCCACGCCCGCGCTGCGCAGGCCCTCGAGAATGGCGATGTTGATGGCCGAGCGCACGTTGTCCTTGCCCTTGTCAGGGTCGGCCACCCAGAAGTTCAGCGTGAACTCCAGCCCGTCGGGCGCGAAGCTGGCGAGATAAGTCACGGGCTCGGGGTCGGTCATCACCCGGGCCTGGGCCTTGGCCGCCGCGCACAGGATGGCCTGCACCTGCGCCACGTCGCTGTCGTAGCCCACCACGATGCTGGTCGTGATGTTGAACTTGCGGTCCGCCATCGAGAGGTTCTCGACGCGGCTGGTAATGAGCGACTCGTTCGGCACGATGGCCTCGCGCCCGTTGCCCGCGCGGATGAGCGTGTAGCGGGTCTTGATGTCGGTGATGCGGCCCTCGAAGGTGTCGACCTTGACGTTGTCGCCGATGCGGATGGAGCGCTCCAGCAAGATCACGAAGCCGCTCACGTAGTTGGCCGCCAGCTTCTGCAGCCCGAAGCCCAGGCCTACGCCCAGCGCGCCGCCCAGCACCGAGAGCGCCGTCAGGTCGACCCCCACCGCCGACAGCGCGAACAGCAGGCCCACCAGCAGCAGGATGGCGCGCACCGCGTTCGAGGCCACCTTGCGCATCGACAGGTCGGTCACGGCCTCGCGCAGGATGCGCTTCTCGATGGTGGCGGCAATCCACAGCGCGATCACCAGCACCAGCCCGGCCGACAGCACGCCCTGGATGATGGTCTGCAGGCTGACGCTCGTCTTGCCGAAGGCCAGCGTGATGCCGTCGAGCTCGGCCAGCACCGGCGGCAGCAGCCCGACGATCCAGAGGATGGCGGCCATCCAGGCGAGCCACGAGATCGTGCGCTCCAGCAGCCGCACCAGGTTGGAGGCGGGAAAGACCGCCCGCATCACGCGCGCGAACAGCCGGATGACCGCCAGCGACAGGAACACCGACACCCCGATGCGCAGCACCAGTACGGGCTGGTAGCCGCTCACCAGGCGCCGGGCCAGCTCGGCGAAGACCAGCGCCAGCAGCGGGAACAAGAGCCCGTCGAAGGTGCGCTCGCCGAACCAGATGGAATCCTTCGGCTGGTCGCGCCCGAACCAGCGGGTGGCCACCCAGGCCAGGACCACGCAGGCGACCAGTGCCGCCAGCTCGATGCCCAGGCCGCGTGCGTCGACCTGGCCCAGGCGTTGTGTGAAATCGTTGAAATTCATCTCTTGGAAAAACAGGGCGCGGTGTGTGCGCCGGCGGCTCTACAGATCGGCAAGGACGCGGATATGGGCTTCGACGCTGCGCGCGAGGGCGTCCAGGTTGTAGCCCCCTTCGAGCATCGAGACGATGCGGCCCTGCGCATGGCGCCGCGCGACGTCCCGCACGCGGCCGGTGATCCAGGCGAAGTCGTTCTCGGTGAGGCCGAGCTGGCCCAGGTCGTCCTCGCGGTGGGCGTCGAAGCCCGCGCTCACGAAGATCATCTCGGGCGCGAATTCCTCGAGCCGGGGCATCCAGGCGGCCTCGATCAGCTCGCGCACGTCCATGCCCCTGGTGTAGGCCGGGATCGGCAGGTTGAGCATGTTGGAGGCCGGGTGCTCGGTGCCGCTGTACGGATAGAACGGATGCTGGAAGAAGCCCACCATCAGCACGCGCGGATCGTTCGACAGGATGTTCTCGGTGCCGTTGCCATGGTGCACGTCGAAATCGACGATGGCCACGCGCTCCAGCCCGTGCACCTCGAGCGCATGCCGCGCCGCAATGGCCACGTTGTTGAGGAAGCAGAAGCCCATGGCCTGTTCGTAGCAGGCGTGGTGCCCGGGCGGGCGCACCGAGCAGAACGCGTTGTCGACCTCGCCCGCCATCACCGCGTCGGTGGCGGCAATGGCGGCGCCCGCGGCGCGGCGCGCGGCCAGCAGGGTGAAGCGGTTCAGAATGGTGTCGGGGTCGAGCTGCGCATGGCGGGGGCCGCCCGCCGGCTCGTCTGCCACCAGGCGCTGGTGCAGCGATTCGAGGTGTTCGAGATGCGCCTCGCTGTGTGCGCGGGTGATCTGGGCCAGGGTGGCCAGCGGCACGTCGCGGTGTTCGAGGGCATCGCCCACGCCGGTGAGCAGCAGCCTGTCCTCGATGGCGTCGAGCCGTTCGGGACATTCGGGGTGGCCCCGGCCCATGTCGTGCTTCCAGCAATCGCGATGTGTGAAGTAGCCGGTCTTGCCCATGTGTTTGCCGTGTCTCTGTCGTATCTAGACCTCACACGGCATGGGGCCGCGCAGTCTTACGGTATCGTTTGCATATGGATACAAATATGGACGTTGCTGCGAAGCTTGCCACTTTGCTGAGTCAGCTTAACACGGTGATCGTGGGCAAGGAGCCCCAGGTGCGCGACTGCGTGGCCTGCCTGCTCGCGGGCGGGCACCTGCTGATCGAGGATGTGCCGGGCGTCGGCAAGACCACCCTCGCCCATGCGCTGTCGCACACCTTCGGGCTGCAGTTTTCCCGCGTGCAGTTCACCGCCGACCTGATGCCGGGCGACCTTTCGGGCGTAGCGATCTACGACCGGGGCCAGCAGGCCTTCGTCTTCCACCCCGGGCCGATCTTCGCGCAGGTGCTGCTGGCGGACGAAATCAACCGCGCCAGCCCCAAGACGCAGAGCGCGCTGCTCGAGGCCATGGAAGAAAAGCAGGTCACCATCGAAGGCGAGACGCGGCCGCTGCCCACGCCCTTCTTCGTGATTGCCACGCAGAACCCGCAGGACCAGCTCGGCACCTTCGCCTTGCCCGAATCGCAGCTCGACCGCTTCCTCATGCGCATCTCGCTGGGCTACCCCGACCGCGCCGCCGAACGCGAGCTGCTCTCGGGCGCCGACCGCCGCGAAATGCTGGCCACCCTGCCCGCGCTCCTGACCGCGGGCGAGCTCACTGCGCTGCAGCAGCGCGTGCAGCAGGTGCATGCGGCCGAGCCGCTGCTGAACTACGTGCAGGACCTGATCGCGGCCACGCGCTCCGGCCGCTGGTTCCTGCAGGGCCTCTCGCCGCGCGCCGGCATTGCCGTGCTGCGCGCCGCCAAGGCGCAGGCACTGCTGGCCAACCGCAACTACGTTGCGCCCGACGACGTGCAGTCGATCCTGCCGCAGACCATTGCGCACCGCCTCACGCCGGTGGGCGACGCGGGCCGGGGCGCGGTGGAGCAGGTGCGCGCGATGATCGCGGACGTGCCGCTGCCGTGAAAACAAGCACGCCCGCCGGCCGCCGATGATCGCGTCGCTACGCTCGCGCATCGACGGCTGGTTCCTGTCGCGCCGGCCGCCTTCGGACACGCTCGAGCTCACGCAGCGCAACGTCTACATCGTGCCCACGCGCGCCGGCTGGACGCTGGGCGCCACGCTGCTGGTGCTGCTGATCGCGTCGATCAACTACCAGCTCAACCTCGGCTACCTGCTGACCTTCCTGCTCGCGGGCAGCGTGGCCGTGGGCATGCACGTGAGCCACGCCACGCTGCGCGGCCTGGCCATGCACATGATGGCGCCGGAGGCGCACTATGCGGGCGCCGCCGCGGTCTTTCGCGTGGTGCTGCACAACACGCGGCGCAGCGTGCGCTACGGCATCGGCATGGCCGTTCGCGGCAGCGGCCAGTGGGCCTGGACCGACGTCCCGGCCGAGGGCAGCGCCACCGTCGAGATCGCCTTCAAGCCCGAGCGGCGTGGGCTCCATCCAGTGCCCACGCTCACCGCCGAAACGCGCTTTCCGCTTGGCACCTTCCGCGTCTGGACGGTGTGGCGCCCGGCCGCGAAGATGCTGGTCTATCCCGCGCCCGAGGCGCATCCGCCGCCGCTGCCGCCGGGCGAGCCGCTGTCGGGCCCGGCCGCCACCTCGGCCGCGCTGCGCGCGCAGGCCGCCGGCGAATACGACGGCCTCCGTGCCTACCGGCGCGGCGATCCACTCAAGCTCGTGGTCTGGAAGAAGGCGGCCCGCGCGCAAGCCACCGGCTCGGAAGACCTGGTGAGCCGCGACACGCAGCAGACGCAGCGCGAAGAACTGTGGCTCGACGCCCAGGCCACCCAGCTGGCCGACACCGAAGCCCGGGTGTCGCGGCTGTGCGCCTGGGTGCTGATGGCGGACCGCGTGGGCGTGGACTACGGCATCCGCGTGGCCGCGCGCGTGGTGCAGCCCTCGCAGGGCGAAGCCCACCGAAGAGCCTGCCTGGAGGCGCTGGCGCTATGTTGAATCATCCGAACGCCGCTCGTTCTTCTCCAGGCCGGGAGCCGCGCACATGAACAAGTTCATGCGCGAGATCTCGGCGCTGCCACGGGACGCCCGGGACACGCTGTTCCTGCTTGCGGTGATTGCGCTCATCGTGCTGCCGCAGGCCGCGAACCTGCCCTGGTGGTGCACCGCCATCACGGCGATGGTGCTGGTGTGGCGCAGCACGCTCGCCGTGGAGGCCCGTCCGCTGCCGGGCAAGTGGGCGCGCGTGGGCCTGCTGGTGCTGGCGCTGGCCGCCACCTTCGCCACCCACCGCACCCTGCTGGGGCGCGACGCCGGGGTCACGCTGATCGTGATCCTGCTCGCGCTCAAGACGCTGGAGCTGCGCGCGCGCCGCGACGCCTTCGTCATCTTCTTCCTGGGCTTCTTCGCGATGCTCACGAACTTCTTCTACTCGCAGTCGCTGATGACCGCGGTCGCCATGCTGCTGGCGCTGCTGGGCCTGCTCACCGCGCTGGTCAATGCGCACATGCCGGTGGGCAAGCCGCCATTGATGCAGGCCGCGCGCACCGCCAGCTGGATGGCCCTGGCGGGCGCGCCGATCATGCTCGCGCTGTTCCTGCTGTTTCCGCGCTTTGCGCCGCTGTGGGGCACGCCCGCCGATGCGATGGCCGGGCGCACGGGCCTGTCGAACACCATGCGCGTGGGCACCATTGCCGAACTCGCGCTCGACGACAGCATTGCGGCGCGCATCAAGTTCGACGACAACCGCGCGCCGCCCCAGAGCCAGCTGTATTTCCGCGGTCCGGTGCTCGCGCAGTTCGACGGGCGCGAGTGGAGCGCGCTGCCGTCCTGGGCGCGCGGCGCGCCGCCATCGGGCAACCTGCGCACCAGCGGCCCGCCGGTGCGCTACGAGGTCACGCTCGAGCCCAACCACCGCCCCTGGCTGCTCACGCTCGATGCGGCGCCCACCGCACCGCAGGCGCCCGGCTATGAAGTCACGGGCACGCCCGACCTGCAATGGGTGGCGACCCGCCCCATCTCCGATCTCGTGCGCTACCGCGCCGAGAGCTACACGCAGTTCCACAGCGGCCCGCTGCGGCAGACGGCCGCGCTGCGGGCCTACCTCGCGCTGCCGCCCGGATCGAACCCGCGCACCGCCGCGCTCGCCGCGGAAATGCGCGCCCAGCCCGCGCTGGCCAGCGGCGGCACCCAGGCCTTCATCCGCGCCGCACTGCAGCGGCTGCGCACCGGCGGCTACAGCTACACGCTGGAGCCCGGCGTCTACGGCAACGACACGGCCGACGAGTTCTGGTTCGACCGCAAGGAAGGCTTCTGCGAGCACATCGCCTCGGCCTTCGTGGTGCTGATGCGCGGCGCGGGCATTCCAGCACGCATCGTGACCGGCTACCAGGGCGGCGAACTCAATGGCGTCGACAACTACTGGATCCTGCGCCAGAGCGATGCGCACGCCTGGGCCGAGGTCTGGGAGGACGGCACCGGCTGGGTTCGCGTCGACCCCACGGGCGCGGTGTCGCCGGGCCGGGTCGGCCAGCTGCAGCGGCTGGTGCCGCAGCCGGGCCTGTTCGCCGGCGCCATCGGCGCGATGAGCCCCACGCTGGCGCAGAACCTGCGCGCCGCCTGGGAAGCGGTGAACAACGGCTGGAACCAGTGGGTGCTCAACTACACGCAAAGCCGCCAGCTCAACCTGCTCAAGAGCATCGGCTTCAACGCGCCGAGCCTCGAGGACCTGGCCTACGTGCTGCTCTATCTGCTGGTGGGCGCAAGCCTTGCCGGCGCGGCATGGACCCTGTGGGAGCGCAGCCAGCACGACCCGTGGCTGCGCCTGCTCGGCCAGGCACGCGCGCACCTCGCCAAGGCCGGGCTCCAGTTGCCCGACACCGCGCCGCCGCGCCAGATGGCCGCCCAGGCCGAGGCGCGCTTCGGCCCGGCGGCACAGGCCGTGCGCGAATGGCTGCTGAAGCTCGAAGCCCAGCGCTACGCCCCGGCCTCGCCGGCTTCGCTCGCGGCGCTCCGGGCCGAGTTCCGGCGCCTGGACTGGCCGGCCGTGCCCACCGCGCGGCGCTGAGGCCGCACGCGTCCCGCCGAGGCGGGCTCGCGCGGACGGCACAATCGGCGCCATGCGATTTTTTCTTCCCGCGCCGCGCCGCGCCGCCGCCGTCGCCCTCCTCGCCGCCTGCTGCGCAGGGTCCATCGGGGCGCAGGCCCAGAAAGCTCCCAGCGCCCGCAGCGTGAAAACCGTGGCCGGCAGCACGCCCTACGCCACGCGCGACGACGCCATGCGCTTTGCCGACGAGGTGGCCGAGCGCCGCGGCCTCGACCGCGAATGGGTGCGCGCCACCATCGGCAGCGCGCGCTTTTTGCCCAACGTGCCGCGCCTGATGCTGCCCGGCCCGGCCGGCACGGTGAAGAACTGGCAGGCCTACCGCAGCCGCTTCATCGATGCGACGCGCATTGCCGCTGGCGTGCGCTTCTGGCGCAACAACGCCGGCACGCTCGCGCGCGCGGAGGCGATGTATGGCGTGCCGGCCGAAATCATCGTGGGCATCGTCGGCGTGGAGACCATCTACGGCCGCAACATGGGCAGCTTCCGCGTGATCGATGCACTGGCCACGCTGTCGTTCGACTTTCCGCAGGCCCATCCGCGCGCGGCCGAGCGCGAGGCCTTCTTCCGCGGCGAGCTCGAGAGCTTTCTGAGCACCGAAAGCCGCACCGCCGACAACCCCCTGCTGCCCGTGGGCAGCTATGCGGGCGCCATGGGCATGCCGCAGTTCATGCCCAGCAGCATCGCCAAGTACGCGGTCGACTTCGACGGCGACGGCCGCATCGACCTCGTCGACAACCCCGCCGACGTGATCGGCTCGGTGGCCAACTACTTCAAGGCCTTCGGCTGGACGCCCGGCATGCCCGCGACCTACCCGGTGCACTTCGAGGAGGCCCGCCTCAAGAAGGCGCTGCTGCTGGCGCCCGACATCCTGCCGAGCTTCAGCACCGACAGCTTCGTGGCGGCCGGAGCCGTTCCCGAAGGCGAGGGCCTGCGCCACAAGGGCCTGCTCGCGCTGATCGAACTGCAGAACGGCGCCGACGCAGAGCCGACCTACGTGGCCGGCACGCGCAACTTCTACGTGATCACGCGCTACAACTGGAGCAGCTACTACGCGATGTCGGTGCTCGACCTCGGCCGGGAGGTCAAGGCCGCCATGGAGCCATAGCCCGATGGCGCCCGAGGCACTGCGGAACCACTGGAACGCTGCCTGGCGCGCGCTGGGCGTGGCCGCTGCCGACGAGGCGCTCGGCATCGAGCTGCAGCGCCGCTACGGCGAGCCGCAGCGCCGCTACCACACGCTGCAGCACCTCGGCGAATGCCTGGCCTGGTTCGAGCGCGAGAAGGAAGCGGCCGAGCACCCCGGTGAAGTGGCGCTCGCGCTGTGGTTCCACGACGCGGTCTACGACGTGCATGCGCACGACAACGAGGCACGCAGCGCCGATTGGGCGCGCAGCGCCATCGTCTCGGCCGGTGCTCCGGCCGAGGCCGCAGAACGCGTGCATGCGCTCGTGATGGCCACGCGCCACGATGCCGTGCCCGAAGGCCGCGACGCCGAACTGCTGGTCGACATCGACCTGTCGATCCTCGGCGCGGATCCTGCACGCTTCGACGAATACGAACGGCAGGTGCATGCCGAATATGCCTTCGTGCCCGACGAGGTACGCCGGCCGCGCCGCCGCGCGATCCTTCAGCGCTTTCTCGCGCGCGAGGCGATCTACGCCACGCCGCGAATGCATGCGCTGCTGGAGGCAAGGGCTCGCGCCAACCTGGCACGGTCGATCGCGGCGCTGGCCTGATCGCCCGGTTCCGGAGCGGCTTTGCGGTGCTTCAGGCCGGCACCAGCCGCCACCATTCGGAGCGCGGCTTCTCGCCATTGCGCTCCTCTTCCACCACACCGACCAGCAAGCCGGCGCTTGCGGCGCCGAGCTTCGAGAGCTGCAGCAGCTGCTGCGGATCGCGGCACAGCGCAAAGCTCGCGTCGCCCTGCCATTCGAGGCAGCGGCCGACCTCCGCCAGCATCAGCGCGGGCTGGCCCTGCATGAAGGTGAACGGCATCAGCATGCCGGCGTCGAGTTGCGCCAGGCCCGCATGCGTCGCGCCCCAGGCGCCGCGCAGGCTCGATACGCGCAGGCGGGCACCCGCAGGCAAGGCTGCCTCGCCCGCGGCGTCGAGGCAGCGCCGCGCCCCGAACATCGCAAGCTCGGTCCAGAGCCCGACGCGCCGCGGCCGCCGGCCGAGCCGGTGCGCGAGCTGGTCGCGCCAGTCCGCAGGCAGCGGATCGGCCGAGAAGTGCGCGACGGTGCGCCATGCGGGGGCGGAACCGGCGTTCATCGGCCATCCTCCAGCACCAGCGAGGCGTGCCCGCCGCCGAACCCGACCACGTTGAAGAGGATGTTGCGCAGCCCGGAAGGCGCCCGCGTGCTCAAGGCGATGCCGAGTTCATCGTCGATGGCATAACCAGCGGACGGCCACACGCCACTCTCGATGCAGGCGACAAGCAAGGCCAGCTCGGCGGCACCCGAGGCGCCCAGCGTGTGGCCGATCGCCGACTTGAACGACACCAGCGGCGGCAGCGGATCGAAGACCTCTTTCAAGGCCAGCGCCTCGATCGCATCGTTGGCCGGGCTGCCCGCGGCCTGCACCTTGACCAGGCCGATGTCCTGCGGCCGCAGCCCGCTCTGCGCCAACGCTTGATGGCACATCGCAAGCACCGCGCTGGCCTCGGTGCCCGAGGGATTGCGCCCATCGACCACGTTGGCCCCGCCCGCAATGCGCCAGCGCGCCGCGCGCGAACCGAGCCGCAATGCGGCCACCGCCTCGCCGAGCACCAGCCCGTTGCGCCCGGCGCCGAAAGGCCGCGCGCCATCCGGCGAGAGCAGCTGCATCGCGCCGAAGCCGGCCACCGTGAAGCGGTTGCCGAGCTCGGCGCCGATCACCAGCGCCTCGTCGGCCTGGCCGCCTCGGATCAGGTCGCAAGCCGCGAGCACCGCATTGAGCGCCGAGGTGCAGGCCGTGGAGATGGTGAAGACCGGCCCCTGCCAGTCGAGCGCAGCGGCCACGAGGCCCGCAAAGTCCTGCAGGTCGCCGCCGAGCCGCAGGTCCTGCACCGTGTGCTCCATGCCACCGATGTCCAGCGAGGACGATGCGACGAAGAGCGGCCCGGACCGCGCTGCCGCTGTTCCTTCGCACGCCTGTGCGGCCACGCCGCGCACGACGCGCGCGAGCCGCTGCCGCCAGTCGCCTTCCTGCGGCGGCAGCATGTGGACCGGCCACTGCACGCCTTCCGAAACCGCGACCGGTACAGGCGGAACGCCGCCGCGTGCCAGGGCCTCCACGGCGGTCGGAAGATCGTTGCCCAGCGTGCAGGCCAGGCCCATGCCGGCAAGGTACACGCTCCTGACGCTCATGCCTTGCCCGCTTGCACCAGGTGGTCGGCCAGATGGACGACGGACGTGAGCGCACGGCGCGTTTCCTTGCTGTCGGGCATGCGCACGCCGAAGCGCTGCTGGATCGTCATGGACACCTGCAGCGCGTCGAGCGAATCGAGGTCGAGCCGGGCCTCGGGCCCGAACAGCGGCTCGTCGTCGCCAAGGCCGCCCGGCGGCGCGTCCTTTTCGACGGCCTCGAGCACCATGGCCTTCAGGCTGGCGATGAATTCAGCGGAATGGAAATGGGTGGTCACGATGCGCGCCTGCGAAACAGAAAGACGGCAAGAAGGAACATGGCCGCCGCAAACACCACGAGCCGGCCGACCTGCGGCAGCGTCTCGGCCACGCCGCCGCCGCGCAGCAGCACGGTGAGCAGCGCCTCCAGCCCCCAGTTCATCGGCGAGATCTCGACCAGCCGCTGCATGAAGCCCGGCATCACGAACTTGGGCACCATGATGCCGCCCGCCGCCGCCATCAGCACGTTGACCATCGGCCCGATGGTGGCGGCCTGCGCATGGCTGCGCACCGCGCAGGCCAGTGCCAGCGACAGGCTCACCGCGGCCAGGCTCACGGCCGCCAGCGCCAGCACCAGCGCGCCCCAATGGATGCCCGCGAGCGAAAGCGCGTCGCCGCCGATCAGCGGCATCAGCCAGATGCCGGCGGCCAGCATCAGCACGGCCTGCAGCGCATTGACGCCCAGGTAGGGCAGCGCCTTCGACATCAGCAGCATGACGCGCGACACGCCCAGGCTGCGCAGCCGGCCTAGCGCACCCGAGCTGCGTTCCTGCACGAACAGGCTGGAGAGCGAAGCGACCACGAAGAACATGCCGAACACCAGCCACGCGGGCACGTTCTGCTGCACCGAAGTGGGCCGCGGGCCGGCGGTGGCAAAGCGCTCGGCGTTCACCAGCGCCTGGATCGAGGCACCCGGCGGCGGGCCCGAGGTGCCGGGCACCGCGAGCGCCAGGCGCGCCTTCAGTTCGCCGGACGCGCCGACGAGCTCGGCCCGCAGTGCGTTGAACAGGTTGGCGTCGATGCCCGGCTCCGTCAGAAGCCGGATGTGGGCCTGGGTCGACAGCGCGGCCGATTCGAGTTCCGCCGACAGGCCGGGCTCCAGCACGATCACGTACTTGAGCGCGCCGCTTCGCAGCTGCGCCTGCCAGTCGGCATCGAGCGCCCTGGGCGCGCCGTGGCTGCGCTGCCAGATCTGCTGCAGCCATTGCGCGGGTGTCTCGGTGTCGCGCCGGTCGACCGCATAGCTCAGCTCCGCGAGCGGCGGGCGGTAGATGTCCTTCAGCGTGAGCGACATCAGCACGATGAAGACCATCGGCATCAGGAACAGCGCCGCCAGCCCGTGCATGTCGCGCACGAGTGCGAGCAGTTCCTTCTTGATGAGCGCGAGGAGCATGGTGCTTCTTCAGTCGCGCAGCGAGCGATGGGTGAGCGCCATGAAGAGCTGCTCGAGATCGTGGCGGCCGAACTCGGCGTGGCGTACTTCGATGCCTTCGGCCTCCAGCGCCTGCAGCACGGGGCCGGGCCCGGTGCCTTCGCGCAGGTGAATGCGCCAGTGCACGCCGCCCTGCTCCACCGTGCCGAAGCGCGAGAGCTTCTGCGCGTCGAGCCCGTCGGCGGCCAGCGTGAGCAGCATGGCGCTCTTGGACAGCAGTTGCTCGAGCGAGCCTTCGCGCAGTACGCGGCCATGGTCGAGGATGGCCACGCGATCGGCAATGGCCTCGATCTCTTCCATGTAGTGCGAGGCATAGATCACCGCCGCGCCCTGCTGCGCCAGGCTCTTGATGGCATCGAGGATGAAGGCGCGCGACTGCGGATCGACGCCCACCGTGGGCTCGTCGAACAGCATCAGCTCGGGCTCGGGCAGCAACGCGATGGCCAGGTTGAGGCGGCGCTTGAGGCCGCCCGAGAGACGTTCGGCGCGCACGCCGGCAAACTGTTCGAGCTGCGCAAAGTGCGTGCAGGCCTCGATGCGCGCCTTCTTGCGCGCACCGGCCAGGCCGCCCGCCGCGGCAAAGCATGCGAGGTTCTCGGCCACGGTGAGCATCGGATAGAAGGCCTGGTCCTGCGGCGCCACCGCGATGCGCGTGGGTGCCTTGGCGCGCACCTGCTGCAGCGGCTGGCCGTCGATGAGGATCTCGCCCCACTGCACGGCGAGCGCGCCCGACAGATGCGAGATCAGCGTGGTCTTGCCCGCGCCGTTGGGGCCGAGCAGGCCCATGACACAGCCCCGGGGCACCGCAAGCGAGACGTCGGTCAGCGCGGCCGCGTCGGCGTGCGGATAGCGGTGGCCTAGGTTCTTCAGTTCCAGCATCGGGCTGTGTCTTGTTCGGGAGGCTGCTGTTCGGGGTGCGCTCCCGCCGACGGGGTACCTTGCTCCGCGAATGTCCTCCGGCCTTCGGCCTCCCCCTTGATTTCGCTGCGCAAGGCACCCCATCGACGAGAGCGTTGGACAGAGCGGTGGTTGATCAGCGATACACACAGAGCGTGCCCTGGTGCACAGGGCATCGGGTGCTCCCCGCAGCGAAATAAAGGAGGAGCCGAAGGCGGGGGACATTCGCGGAGGGGAGTACCCGGTGGCCTGTGCACCCGCCCTGAACAGCAGCGCCCCGAATGCCCTCCAACGCGACTCATGGAAGAACAAGCTCCCATTCAGGCAACAGCGGCCCTGAGGTCGCGAAAGAAGGTTTCTTCCTGCTGCGCCTGCTCGCGCAGCTTGCCGGCCAGCGCCGCGGGATCGACCGGCTCGCGGCCCTTCACCATGCGCGCGGCCTTGAGTGCAAACGCACGCCAATCGTCGCCGATGGAGATCAGCCGCTCGGACATCTGCTGCAGCTGCGGCTTGTCGAGCAGCTGCGCCGCCTCCTGCAGGAAGCCCGCGTAGATGAAGCGGAAGCCCGCCCCGCCCGTGCCGATTTCTTCCTGCATGCGCACCACGTGGCCGATGAAGTCGACGCTGCGTGGATCGCCCGGCGACAGCTTCTGCATGCGGCTGGCCAGCGTGCGCATGCCGCGCACGCCGACGATCGGAACCGGCGCGAGCATGGTGCGCACCGTCTTGCGGATCGCCTTGGTCACCGACGCCGCATCGACCGTCTTGCGCTCGATGGCCTGCGGGTAGTACATGAGGCCCTTGGGCGCGAGCACGCCCTTGGCGAAGCGCGCTCGCGAAAGATCGGCGCTGGCGCAGCGCACCGGCTCCTCGAACACCGGGTCGCTGATCAGGTAGTCGTCGCCGTCCTTGCCGTACACCAGCAGGTTGTGCGCGTTGAAGTGGAAGCGCATGTTGGGCGGAAAGTACGGCAGCCAGTAGACCGAGGTCTGCAGCCCCACGATCTGCCCGCCCGCGAGCAGCGCATCGAGGCGCTGCGCGCCGGCCTCGGCGCTGCGGAAGGTCTCGAAGCGAAAGCGCGCGGCCATCGGTGCCAGCAGGCCCTTGATGATGGCCTTGGGCGGCATGCGGTACGAGATGAGCGGCAGGCCCGAGAGCTTGATGAACGGCAGGTAGGCGAAGGACAGCGCCGACGACAGGCCGAGCGCCATGCTCTCCGTCATGGGCACGCCGTGGTGGCGCATGAGGTTCGAGATGACGCCGCTTTCGCAATGCGCCGCTTGCTGGTGTTCGAATTTCACGGCAGGCCCTGCAAGGTGGAAACGGGAAGCCCCAGCGCCTCCGAATAGCGCGCCAGGTGTTTCTGGGGCAGCGCCGCGAAGTGCTTTGGCTTCAGGTGGCGCCGCACGCGCCATTGCCAGAAGCCGCTGGTCTGCGAGAGCAGCGCCACGTCCATGCGGCGCTCGTACATCCAGTATTCGAGCGGCGACGCAAGCCCGCGGGCCACGCGCTCCTTCGCTTCGCGGGCCTGCTCGACCAGCACGTCGACCGCATGGCTGGTGACGATTTCCTCCGCCTCCCAGCCGCGCGAGCGGGTGGTGACCACGCGGCCCTGCGCGTCGCGCGCATACATGAGCTTGGCGTGGCCGTCGAGCGTGGCGTTGCCTTCTTGCGGAACAGCGTCGAGGTCCATGGCTAGATGGCTTCCAGGTAGATGAAGCCGCTCGAGAAGCGGCCGCTTTCGGGCACGAACATCAGCAGCTTGTGGCCGGGCTTGATGCGGCCCGAGCGGAACAGTTCGTCGAGCATGATGTAGGGCGACGCCGACCCGGTGTTGCCCTTGGTCGCAAGATTGCTGAACCAGCGCTCGCGCGGAATGGCAAAACCCATCTGTTCGAGGCAGCGGCTCACGGGTTCGACGAAATAGCCGGACGACAGGTGCGGCAGGAACCAGTCGACGTCCGCTGCCTTCAGGCCGCGCTTCTCCACGATGGCCGCGAGCGGCTCGCCCAGCGTGGCGCGCACGATGTTCTCGTTGAGCAGGCGCACGTCCTGCTTGACGGCAAAGGTCGATTCGCGCCGCCAGTCTTCGGGATCGGTGCGCGCCCAGCCGTCGAGCCCGCCCTCGGCATTCTTGTCGGCGCCCGCATACATGCACACCGGCAGTTCGTGCGCGGCCGAAGACAGGTCGATCCATTCCACGCGCAGCGACAGCGGGCCGCGCGGCTCGCGCTCGAGCAGCACGGCGCCGGCGCCGTCGGAAAGCATCCAGCGCAGGAAGTCCTTTTCGAAGGCGAGTTCGGGCCGCTCTTCGAGCGCCTGGAGCTTGTGTTCGAGTTCGGCTTCGAACCTGGAGCCGCGCATCACGGCCGAGGCCAGTTCCGACCCGGTGGCCACCGCGCGCCGCGCATCGCCCGAGCGCACCGAGAGCCAGGCGTGCTTGAGTGCCGTGGTGCCCGCCAGGCAGATGCCCGCGCAAGCCACCACTTCGAGCCGCGGCCACCCGAGCTCGCCGTGCACCATCACCGCGTGGTTGGGCATGAGCTGGTCGGGCAGCGAGGTGCCGGTGGCGAGGCAATCCACCGGGCCGATGTCGCCGAGCGCCCGGATGGCCTCGGCCGTGAGCTGCGCATTGCTCATGGCGAGCCGGCCGGTGGCCCGGTCGATCGCGTAGTGGCGCGACTGGATGCCGTTGCTGCGAAGGATCAGCCGCCGCGCGCGCGAGGCCTTGCCGCCGATCCGGCCGAGCACGTCTTCGATGTCTTCGTTGCTGACCGGGGAAAAGGGCAGGAAGGCGGCGGTGCGGGTCAGGAAGACTTCAGTCGTCATAAAGGGGAGAACGGTCCGTGGCCGAGCCCGAAGGGCGTTCGAAGCGCGCCGTCATTTTAGTCAGCCACCCCTTGAACAACGGCCGCAGCAGCGCCTGCAGGCTCAAGCTCACCGGCACGACCGTGACAATGAGCACGAGCAGGAACACCACGTAGAGCAGCAGCAGCGGCTTGCGCTGCCAGGCGCCGGGCCGGCCCGCCGCCATGATCAGCTTGCCCCAGAGGAAAAAGCTGCGCGTGCCGGCCTTTTCGCTCACGAGAAGCCGCGCATCGGCCTGCACCGCGCCCAGGCCCGCGAGCAGCGGCTGCGATCCGCGCTCCCGGTCGCCGTGCAGCGCCTCGCGCAGCGCCCGGCCGAAACGGCCCGCGCCCTGGATCTGCGCATCGCTCAGCCCCGCGTCGGGCATGCCCCAGAAACCGCGCTTGCGTCCCCAGATCAGCCAGGCCGGCGTGGTGAAGAAGGTGGCGAGCGTCGGGCCGGGATCGGTGAGCACCACGTTGTCGATCAGGCGCGCGCCCACCGCGTCGAGCAGGCCCTTGAGCTTCTCGTGGGCCAGCAGCCACATGTTGCGGCAGGCAATGACCGTGACCACCGGCTTGCCCGCGAGCAGGCGCCGGGCCAGCGGATGCTTGAGAAAGGCGACGACCGGCTGCGACGGCGCCAGGAACCACACCTGGTAGGGCAGGATGACCAGGTCGAAATCCTCGTCACCCGTGAGCGAGAGCGGCGCCAGCGGCGGCGGCTTCATGTGGGCCGACTCCGGGAACGCGTCGAAGAAGGCCAGGAAGGGCCAGGGGAACGGGAAATCCGCCAGCGGACGCAGGGTTTCGACATGCACGGAAATCCCCGGATCGGCCCTGAGCGGCGCGACGATCTGCTCGGCGACGCTGCCGAGCTGGCCGGTCTGCGAATAGTGGATCATCAGGACACGCTTGATGCGCGCGGCGGGGCTGGAAATGCTTGAGTTCACGTGCTGGGGCAAGGCGAGGGCCGTCGAATGTAAGCCAACCGTAGCACTGGCGCATCTGCCATTGGTCATGCCGTCGCGTCGGCCCCACGAATGAGCGAAAAAAAGGCCGCACCCTTCGGCGCGGCCCTTCGTGGAACGCTGCTGTCTGCGGGAAAGCAGCCGCTCAGCGCACCTTGCCTTCCTTCCAGGCCGTCAGCAGCTTGTTGTAGTCGATGGTCTCGCCCTTGGGCTTCTCGTTGGCCAGCTTCTTCCAGGGCGCGTGGTCGTCGCTCAGGTACTTGGCCGGGTCGCCCTTCGGGTTGAGCTTGGGCGCGCACTTGGCCATGCCGGCGCGCTCGAGGCGGGCCATCACGTTGTCCATCTCGTCGGCCAGGTTGTCCATGGCCTTCTGCGGGGTCTTCTCGCCCGTGACGGCCTCGGCCACGTTCTTCCACCAGAGCTGCGCGAGCTTCGGGTAGTCGGGCACGTTGGTGCCGGTGGGCGTCCAGGCCACGCGCGCCGGGCTGCGGTAGAACTCGATCAGGCCGCCGTACTTGTTGGCGTTCTGGGTGAAGAAGTCCGAACGGATGTCGCTGTCGCGGATGAAGGTCAGGCCGGTGATCGACTTCTTCAGCGACGTGGTCTTGGCGGTGATGAACTGCGCGTAGAGCCAGGCCGCCGCCGTCTTGTTGGCGTCATGGCCCTTGAAGAAGGTCCACGAGCCCACGTCCTGGTAGCCGTTCTGCATGCCCTGCTTCCAGTACGGGCCGTTCGGGCCGGGGGCCATGCGCCACTTGGGCGAGCCGTCTTCGTTCACGACCGGCAGGCCCTTCTTGGTCATGTCGGCCGTGAAGGCCGTGTACCAGAAGATCTGCTGGGCGATCTGGCCCTGCGCCGGCACCGGGCCCGATTCGCCGAAGGTCATGCCCATGGCTTCCTTGGGCGCGTACTTCTTCATCCAGTCGATGTACTTGGTGAGCGCGTACACGGCAGCTGGCGAGTTGGTGGCGCCGCCGCGCGAGACGGCCGCGCCCGTGGGCGTGCACTTGTCCGCGGCCACGCGGATGCCCCATTCGTCGATCGGCATGCCGTTGGGAATGCCCTTGTCGGCGGCGCCCGCCATCGAGAGCCACGCATCGGTGAAGCGCCAGCCCAGCGACGGGTCCTTCTTGCCGTAGTCCATGTGGCCGTAGATCGGCTTGCCGTCGATGTTCTTCACGTCGACGCTGAAGAACTCGGCGATGTCCTCGTAGGCGCTCCAGTTGAGCGGCACGCCCAGGTCGTAGCCGTACTTGGCCTTGAACTTGTCCTGCAGGTCCTTGCGCGCGAACAGGTCGGCGCGGAACCAGTAGAGGTTGGCGAACTGCTGGTCTGGCAGCTGGTAGAGCTGGCCGTCGGGCGCGGTGGTGAAGCTGGTGCCGATGAAGTCCTTCAGGTCGAGGCCGGGGTTGGTGTACTCCTTGCCCGCACCGCCCATGTACTCGGTCAGCGACATGATCTTGCCGTAGCGGTAGTGCGTGCCGATCAGGTCGGAGTCGGACACCCAGCCGTCGTAGATCGACTTGCCCGACTGCATGGAGGTCTGCAGCTTCTCGACCACGTCGCCTTCCTGGATCAGGTCGTGCTTGACCTTGATGCCGGTGATTTCCTCGAAGGCCTTGGCCAGCGTCTTCGATTCGTACTCGTGGGTGGTCAGCGTTTCGGAGACGACGGACACCTCTTTCACGCCCTTGGCCTGAAGCTTCTTGGCGGCTTCGATGAACCATTTCATTTCTTCCATCTGCTTGTCCTTGGACAAGGTCGATGGCTGGAATTCGCTGTCGATCCATTTCTTGGCTTCGGCCTCGCCCGCCGATGCCGCACCGTGCGCGGCGAACATCGCCGCTGCCAGTGCCAATGCCGTGTAGCGCATCTTCATGAAAATTGTCTCCTCGGTTGGTGCTTCCCCGGTGTTGTGTCCGATCACGGCTCCGGGGAGGCGGAGAGCCGGAACGCTGTGTGGAAAAAAACGAAGCAGGCTGTCTTCGGCCGCTCAGCCCTTGCGCATCACCAGCGCGAGCAGCCCCATCGACAGCACGAAGCTGATCCAGATCGAGGGCTCGGCTTCCAGGCTCATCCATTCCTGGAACTTGCCGGCCAGGCCGATGAAGACCAGGTTCACATAGGCCGCGGCCAGCAGCCCGATGAAGAGCCGGTCGCCGCGCGTGGTGGCAATCGGCAGCCAGCCGCGCCGCATGGTGGTGGGCGACTTGAACTCCCACACCGTCATGCCGACCAGCATGAGCGCGATGCAGATGAAGAAAACGGCCACCGGGGTGGTCCAGACCATCCAATCGAACATGTTTCCGCCCTCCTCCTAGACCCGACCCATCGCAAAGCCTTTTGCGATGTAGTGGCGCACGAACCAGATCACGATCGCACCCGGCACGATGGTGAGCACGCCCGCGGCGGCCAGCGTGGCCCAGTCCATGCCGGAGGCGCTCACGGTGCGGGTCATGGTCGCGACGATGGGCTTGGCGTTCACGCTGGTGAGCGTGCGCGCAAGCAGCAGCTCGACCCAGCTGAACATGAAGCAGAAGAACGCCGCCACGCCCACGCCGGCCTTGATGAGCGGCAGGAAAATCTTCACGAAGAAGCGCGGGAACGAGTAGCCGTCGATGTACGCCGTCTCGTCGATCTCGCGCGGAATGCCGCTCATGAAGCCTTCGAGAATCCACACCGCCAGCGGCACGTTGAACAGCAGGTGCGCGAGCGCCACGCCCAGGTGGGTGTCCATCAGGCCGACGGTGCTGTAGAGCTGGAAGAACGGCAGCAGGAACACCGCGGGCGGGGTCATGCGGTTGGTCAGCAGCCAGAAGAAGACGTGCTTGTCGCCGAGGAACGAATAGCGCGAAAACGCATACGCCGCCGGCAGCGCCACGGTGAGCGAGATCACGGTGTTGATGGCCACGTAGATCAGGCTGTTGATGTAGCCCGAGTACCACGACTCGTCGGTGAAGATGCGCGCGTAGTTGGCCCAGGTGAGCTCGTGCGGAAAGAACGAGAAGCTGGAGACGATTTCCTCGTTCGTCTTGAAGCTCATGTTGACCATCCAGTAGATGGGCAGCAGCGCGAACAGGATGTACAGCACCAGGAAGATGCTGCGCTTGCGGAATCTCTTATCGTTCATGTCGGTTGCTCCATTTGTTTTTGTTCTTGTTGCTGTTGTTCTTGGCGCTGCCGTTCAGGGCGCGTGCACAGGCCACCGGGTACTCCCCTCCGCGAATGTCCCCCGGCCTGCGGCCTCCTCCTTGATTTCGCTGCGGGGAGCACCCGATGCCCTGTGCACCAGGGCACGCCGCTGGTGTATGGCTGATCAACAACTGCTCTGTCCAACGCTCCCGTCGATCGGGTGCCTTGCGCAGCGAAATCAAGGAGGAGCCGAAGGCGGGGGACATTCGCGGAGCAAGGTACCCCGTCGGCGGGAGCGCGCCCTGAATAGGAGGACCAGGAACAAATCATTTCTCGACCTCCACTTCCTGCGTCCCGACCCGCTGCATCCAGTTGTAGAGCACGAAGCAGAACAACAGGATGATCAGGAAATAGATCAGCGAGAAAGCAGCCGCCGGACCCAGGTCGAACTGCCCCACCGCCTTCTGCGTGAGGTACTGGCTCAGGAAGGTGGTGGCGTTGCCCGGCCCGCCGCCCGTCAAGACGAAGGGCTCGGTGTAGATCATGAAGCTGTCCATGAAACGCAGCAGCACCGCGATCATCAGCACGCCGCGCATCTTCGGCAGCTGGATGTAGCGGAACACCGCGAACTTGCTCGCGCCGTCGATGCGCGCGGCCTGGTAGTAGGCGTCGGGAATCGAGCGCAGGCCGGCAAAGCACAGCAGCGCCACCAGCGGCGTCCAGTGCCACACGTCCATCACCAGCACCGTGAGCCACGCGTCCGCCGCGCTGCCCGTGTAGTTGTAGTCGATGCCCAGCTTCTGCAGCGCATGGCCCAGCAGGCCGATGTCGGCGCGGCCGTAGATCTGCCAGATGGTGCCGACCACGTTCCAGGGAATCAGCAGCGACAGCGCCACCACCACCAGCACCGCCGAAGACTTCCAGCCCTTGGCCGGCATCGACAGCGCCAGGCAGATGCCCAGCGGAATCTCCACCAGCAACACCGACAGCGAAAAGCCCAGCTGGCGCCACAGCGCCTGGTGCAGTTCGTCGTCGCGCATCACCGAGGCGAACCACTCGGTGCCGACGAACACGCGCCGGTCGGGTGAGATGATGTCCTGCACCGAATAGTTGACCACCGTCATCAGCGGCACGATGGCCGAGAAGGCCACGCAGATCAGCACCGGCAGCACGAGCCACCAGGCCTTTTGATTGATGGGCTTGTTGGTTGCGTTCATGGCTTGGCTCCTTCCCCTTCCGGGGGAAGGTTGGGATGGGGGCAGACGGAGCGCCCGATGGTGGCGCCGCTTGCCCCCACCCCGGCCCTCCCCCGGAAGGGGAGGGAGAAAGACAAAGGCACCAGGCTGTTTGTGATCGGGGTGTTCATGCCACCAGCTCCTCGTCCTTGTAGTAGCAGGTGTGGGTGTCGAGCACCCGCAGCCACACGGTGTCGCCCACTGCCGGCGGCTGGTCGTCCGAGTGCAGCCGCACCTTGACCACGCCGCCGTCGACCTCGGCGCTCAGCATGGCGTGCGTGCCGACGTCCTGCACCTGCTTCACCACGGCCGGCACGGCGCCGGCGGCGCCCGCGTTCGACAGGCGCAGGTACTCGGGCCGGATGCCGATCTTGAGCGCGCCCTGCGGCAGTTCGCGCGTCGGCACGAGCGGCGTGCCCGCCACCTCGAGCGCGCCGTTCGCGCTCTTCGCCGAAAGAAAGTTCATGCCCGGCGAGCCGATGAAGTGGCCGACGAAGGTATGCGCCGGCCGCTCGAACAGCGCCTCGGCGCTGCCCACCTGCACGGCCTTGCCGCGCGTCATCACCACCACCTCTTCGGCGAAGGTGAGCGCCTCGACCTGGTCGTGCGTCACGTAGATCAGCGTGAGCTTGAGCTCGCGGTGGATCTGCTTGAGCTTGCGGCGCAGCTGCCACTTGAGGTGCGGATCGATCACCGTCAGCGGCTCGTCGAACAGCACCGCCGAGACGTCGCTGCGCACCAGGCCGCGGCCGAGCGAGATCTTCTGCTTGGCATCGGCCGCGAGGCCCGAGGCGCGCTGGTTCAGCTGCCCGCTCATGTCGAGCATTTCGGCAATCTCGCCCACGCGCTTCCTGATCTGGTCTTCGGGCACCTTGCGGTTGCGCAGCGGAAACGCAAGGTTCTCGGCCACGGTCATGGTGTCGTAGATCACCGGAAACTGGAACACCTGCGCGATGTTGCGTTCCTGCGGCGTGGCGCGCGTCATGTCGCGGCCATCGAAGGTCACCGTGCCCTGCGACGGCACCAGCAGGCCCGAGATGATGTTGAGCATGGTCGTCTTGCCGCAGCCCGAGGGCCCGAGCAAGGCGTACGCGCCGCCATCGCGGAAGCTCATCTTGAGCGGCAGCAGCGCATAGTCGCTGTCCTGCTTCGGGTTGGGGCGGTAGGCGTGGGCCAGGTCGAGATCGATGCGTGCCATGTCAGCTTCCTTTGCGCCATGCCGGCGCGAGCGCCAGCTTTTCGCCGGCATCGAACACATAGGCCTGCGAAGCACTGAAGTACAGCGTGATCGCCGTGCCCAGCTCGAAGCGGTGCACGCCGGTGAGCTGCGCCACCAGCTCGCCGACCGCCGTCTCCACGTGCACGAAGGTGTCGGAGCCCGAGATCTCGGCCAGCTCCACCTTGCCGGGCAAGGCGATGTCGCCCTCCCCCGCGTCCACGTTCAATGCACTCGCGCGCAGGCCGACGGTGACCGCGCCCGAAACGCTTTCAGGCACCGCCAGCGCCAGCACCGGTCCGCCTGCGAGTTGCACGCGGCCGGGCGTTGCGGTGCCGGCCAGCAGATTCATTGGCGGATCGCTGAAGGCGCGCGCCACGCGCAGCGATTGCGGCGCGTGGAACACCTCGGCGGTCGGGCCGTATTGCAGCAACTCGCCCTCGTCCATCACGGCCGTGTAGCCGCCCAGCAGCAGCGCCTCGCCGGGTTCGGTGGTGGCGTAGATGACCGTCGAATCGCCGGTGGCAAAAAGCTGCGTGAGCTCTTCGCGCAGGCCTTCGCGCAGCTTGTAGTCGAGGTTCACCAGCGGTTCATCGAGCAGCATCAGCGGCGCGTTCTTGGCCAGCGCGCGCGCCAGCGCCACGCGCTGCTGCTGCCCGCCCGACAGCTCGGCCGGCAGGCGGTCGAGGAACATGCCGATGTGCAGCTTGTCGGCCAGCGCCTTCACGCGCGCCTCGATGTTGGCCTCGCCGCGCAGCTTGAGCGGCGAGGCGATGTTGTCGGCCACGGTGAGCGACGGATAGTTGATGAACTGCTGGTACACCATGGCCACGTTGCGCTCGCGCACCGGCATGCCGGTCACGTCCTTGCCGTCGACCAGCACGCGGCCGGTGCTGGGCGTGTCGAGCCCCGCCATCAGGCGCATCAGGCTGGTCTTGCCGGCCTGCGTGGCGCCCAGCAGCACGGTGACCGCGCCGCTTTGGGGCGCAATGCTCTGTTCGTAGAGCCAGGTCTGCGCGCCGACCTTCTTGGTGACGCGCTCCAGAGTCAATTGCATCAGCGCTCCCCGTTGATCATGTAGCTGTTGTTGGTGGTGCGTGCCTGCAGCCAGGCGGCCACCTGCCGGCGCTCTTCGGCCGTGTAGCGCAGGCCGAGCTTCGAGCGGCGCCAGAGCACGTCGTCGGCGCTCACGGCCCACTCGTTCTCTTGCAGGAAGCGCAGTTCGCGCTCGTGGAGGCCGGGTGCCACGGCTTCGCCCATGTCTTCCATGGACTTGGCGTCGCCGAGCAGCTCGGCCACGCGCGCGCCGTAGGCACGTGCCAGGCGACGCGCGAGCTTGGCGTCCAGCCATGCATGGCGCGCCTGCACCGCGGCCACGAAGCGTTCGAAATCGTCGTCGGGCCGCGTGGCGGCGCCGATCCATGCGGAAAGATCGCCGCCGGCCAGGAAGGCGCCATCGGTCCAGGGCGGACGCTGCGCGCTCGACTGGCCGAGCATCTTGCCGACCTCGTCGGCCGCGTCCTCGGCCAGCTTGCGGAAGGTGGTGATCTTGCCGCCCCACACCGACAGCAGCGGTGCCGCGGTGGTGTTCGACTCGAGCATGTAGTCGCGCGTGACGGCCGACGGATCGCCCGACGCATCGTCGAGCAGCGGGCGCACGCCCGAATAGGTCCAGACCACGTCGGCCGGCTTCACGGGCTTGTCGAAATAGCGGCTCGCCTGCATGCAGAGGTAGGCGATTTCTTCCTCGGCGATGCGCGCGGCGCCGGGATCGTCGCCATTCAGCTCGATGTCGGTGGTGCCGATCAGCGTGAACTCGTCCTGGTAGGGAATCGCGAAGATGATCCGCTTGTCGGGGTTCTGGAAGATGTAGGCGTGGTCGTGTTCGAACAGGCGCGGCACCACGATGTGGCTGCCCTTGACCAGCCGCAGGTGCCGCGTGGCCAGCGGCTCGCCCTTGGCCGACTGCGCCACGCCGCGCAGGAACGATTCCGCCCACGGCCCCGCGGCATTGACCACGGCGCGGGCGCGCACCGTGCGGATGCCGCCGTCCGCGGCCTCGAGCGTGGCGGTCCAGCCATCGGCGTCGCGCTGCGCATGCACGCAGCGGGTGCGCGTGAGCACTTCGGCGCCGCGGGCCCTGGCATCGACGGCGTTGAGCACCACGAGCCGCGCATCGTCGACCCAGCCGTCGGAATAGACGAAGCCGCGCTTGAACTGCGGCTTGAGCGGCGCGCCGGCCGCATGGCTGCGCAGGTCGATGCTGCGCGAGCCCGGCAGCACTTCGCGCCTGGCGAGATGGTCATACAGGAAGAGGCCGATGCGGATCATCCAGGCCGGCCGCATCGACGGGTCGTGCGGCATCACGAAGCGCAGCGGCCACATGATGTGCGGCGCGCTCTTGAGCAGCACTTCGCGCTCCTGCAGCGCCTTGCGCACGAGCGAGAACTCGTAGTACTCGAGGTAGCGCAGGCCGCCGTGGATCAGCTTGGTGGAGGACGACGAGGTGTGCGAGGCGAGATCGTCCTTCTCGCACAGCACCACGCGCCAGCCCCGGCCGGCCAGGTCGCGCGCAATGCCGCAGCCGTTGATGCCGCCGCCGACGATCAGCACGTCGCAATCGGTTGCCGGCGAAGGCGGATTGGAGGAGAAATCGCTCACAGAAGATGGGCCCGTTGGTTCATGACTTTGGTCACGGAAGGGCGCCATTGTATTTTCGCGTCTTTTCATTTGGATTCCTTTTGGCGCGATTTTCCTCCGAGTTTTCCCTTAGTTGGATTCGTTTTCTTTCGTTTTAAAGTGGCGCGGCCTGTACTCTCTGGAGAGTCTTCACGCTTTCCACGACGCCTCTGTGAACTCCAATCCGCGCCAGATCAATCTTCTCGATACCGTGCGCACGCGCGGCTCGGTCACCGTCGAACAGCTGGCCGACATGCTGGGTGTCACGCTGCAGACGGTGCGGCGCGACGTGCAGCGGCTGGCCGACCAGGGGTTGCTCACGCGCTTTCACGGCGGCGTGCGCGTGCCGAGTTCCACCACCGAGAACATCGGCTACCAGCAGCGCGAAACGCTGCACGCGGAGGGCAAGGCGCGCATCGCGCGGCGCGTGGCCGAGCTGGTGCCCAACGACTGTTCGCTGATCCTCAACATCGGCACCACGACCGAGGCCATCGCCAAGGCGCTGCTGCGCCACACGGGCTTGCGCGTGATCACCAACAACCTGAACGTGGCGACGATCCTGAGCGGCAACACCTCGTGCGAGGTGATCGTGGCGGGCGGTTCGGTGCGCCCGCGCGACCGCGCGATCGTGGGCGAGGCGACGATCGATTTCATCCGCCAGTTCAAGGTGGACATCGCGCTGATCGGCGTGTCGAGCATCGAGCCCGACGGGTCGCTGCGCGACTTCGACCTGCGCGAGGTGAAGGTGGCGCAGACCATCATCGCGCAGGCACGCGAGGTGTGGCTGGCGGCGGATGCGAGCAAGTTCAACCGGCCCGCGATGATCCAGCTGGGCACGCTGTCGCAGATCGACCGCCTCTTCACCGACGCGGAGCCGCCGGCGCCTTTTGCCGATCTGCTGCATGCGGCGCAGGTTCGGCTCGAGATTGCACGCGATTGAAAATGCAAGCGTGCTTTTCTGTCCTTCCCTTTGGGCGTTGGGTGCTGTCTTCAGGGCGCGCTCCCGCCGACGGGGTACCTTGCTCCGCGAATGTCCTCCGGCCTTCGGCCTCCCCCTTGATTTCGCTGCGCAAGGCACCCCATCGACGGGAGCGTTATGCGGAGCGGTCGTTGATCAGCGATACACCAGCAGCGCGCCCATGTGCACAGAGCATCGGGTGCTCCCCGCAGCGAAATCAAGGAGGAGGCCGCAGGCCGGGGGACATTCGCGGAGGGGAGTACCCGGTGATCTGTGCACGCGCCCTGAACAACAAGAACAACAGCGCCAAGAACAAATGACATGACCCGACGAGGACCATTCAAGCCATGACCTACCTGCTCGCCCTCGACCAGGGCACCTCCAGCTCCCGCAGCATCGTGTTCGACCGCGAAGGCCGCATCGTCGCCATCGCGCAGAAGGAGCTCACGCAAATCTATCCGCGGCCCGGCTGGGTCGAACACGACCCGATGGAGATCTGGCACAGCCAGCTTGCCACCGCGCGCGACGTGCTCGCCAAGGCCAAGGTCCAGCCCGCGGACATCCACGCCATCGGCATCACCAACCAGCGCGAGACCACCCTGCTGTGGAACCGCAAGACCGGCCAGCCCGTGCACCACGCCATCGTCTGGCAGGACCGGCGCGCCGAGCCGATGTGCGCGCAGCTGCGCGACCAGGGCATGGCCGCCACCATCCAGGAGAAGACCGGGCTCGTCATCGATGCCTATTTTTCCGGCACCAAGCTGCGCTGGCTGCTCGACAACGTGCCCGGCGCGCGCGCCCAGGCCGAGCGCGGCGAGCTCGCCTTCGGCACCGTCGACAGCTGGCTCATGTGGCAGCTCACCGGCGGCAAGGTGCACGTGACCGACGTGAGCAACGCCTCGCGCACCATGCTCTTCAACGTGCACCGCAACGAATGGGATGCCGACCTGCTCAAGGCGCTCGACATTCCCGCTGCGCTCATGCCCAGCGTGCAGCCGTCGAGCTCGCACTTTGCCGACACCGACGCCGCCCTGCTCGGCCGCGCGCTGCCCATCGGCGGCGTGGCCGGCGACCAGCAGAGCGCCCTCTTCGGCCAGGCCTGCTTTGCGGCCGGCATGGCCAAGAACACCTACGGCACCGGCTGCTTCCTGCTGATGCACACCGGCGGCGAATTCCAGCCCTCGCACAACGGCCTGCTCGTGACCAGCGCCGCGCAGACCAGCGCCACGCCGCAGTACGCGATGGAAGGCAGCGTGTTCGTCGGCGGCGCCGTGGTGCAGTGGCTGCGCGACGGCCTGAAGGCCATCAAGGGCAGCGCGGAAGTGCAGTCGCTCGCCGAAAGCGTGCCCGATGCGGGCGGCGTGATGATGGTGCCGGCCTTCACCGGCCTGGGCGCGCCCTACTGGGACGCCGATGCGCGCGGCACCATCACCGGCCTCACGCGCGGGACCACGGTGGCGCACATCGCGCGCGCCGCGCTCGAGAGCATCGCCTACCAGAGCGCCGCGCTGCTGCAGGCCATGAGCCGCGATGCGGTGGCGGCCGGCGGCACGCCCGTCGCCGAACTGCGCGTGGACGGCGGCGCCAGCGTGAACGACCTGCTGATGCAGTTCCAGGCCGACCTGCTGGGCATTCCCGTGGTGCGGCCCGAAGTGATCGAGACCACCGCGCTCGGCGCCGCCTACCTGGCGGGCCTGTCGACCGGCGTCTACAGCGACGCGCGGCAGCTCTCGAAGCTGTGGAAGGTGGAGCGGCGCTTCATGCCGACCATGGGCCGCGCGCAGGCCGAGGAATCGATGGCGCGCTGGGAGCGCGCGGTGCGGCAGGCCACGGCGACCTGAGGCCTACCAGCCCCACACCAGGCGCCGCGCCACCCAGCCGGTGCCGCCGCCTTCGTGCCGGACCTTGACCCAGTCGCCGCGGCGCTCGAGCGTGCGCAGCACGTCGCCATACGCTGCCCGCTTCACCACCGGGCTGCGCGTGCTCGGCGACCTGCGCAGCACGGCCACCTTGGCCTTCACCACGTGGTGCGGCGTCTTGCTGGTCATCGGGCGGTAGACCCATGCCTTGTCGTTCTCGAAGTCGCTGACCCGCAGCCAGTCGCCCTTGCGGCCGATGACGCGGAACGGGTAGCCCTTGCCCACGGTCCAGTGCGCTTCGTAGCGCTGGCCGGGACCGGTGCGCATGTTCAGGGTGTTGGCCGCGGAACTGACCATCTGCCGCTCGGCGGCGGATGCAGACGGCAGTGCCACCCACGAGAGAACGAATGCGAGGAGCAGCGCGGGCAGTCGGCTGGATCTGAACATGGAGGGAGGGTTCCTTTCTATCGGGCTTCACGAAGATGTCCGGCGATGCCGGGCGAGCCCGTCTGGGCCTGCGAGGCGCAATAAGTTCCGTGGGGGATATCCCGCAGCGCCGCAGCAAAGACCCCGTTGCAGCCCGGACACTGGCAGGCAGCGCACACGCCGCGGGGCAAAATGCGCCCGCCCTCTCGACCTCCCGCTTTGCACGATTGACCACCCTCCACTCCGAAGCGTCCGCTGTCCGGAACGCCTCGCACCCCCTGCTCGCCTGCGGCGCGGTCGGTGCCACGCTGCTGGCATTCATCGTGCTGGGCCACGACGGCCGGCGCATCGCGCAGCTCGCGGTGCTCGCCGCGCCGATGGTGCTGTGGCTCGCGTGGCCGCTGCGCAGCGTGCGGCTGCGGCGCCTGCGCGCGGCGCTCGTCTGGCTCTGGGTGATGGGCTTCGCGCTCGACGGCGTGGCGCGCGCCTACCTGCTCGACACCTACCAGGCCGCGCCCGACGGCGCGATGGTGCTGGGCGCCGCGGCCAACACCAGCGTGCGCGAAAGCACCGAATACCTGAGGATGCACTGGCGGTCCGCCGTCGTCTGGTCGGCGGCGCTGGCGGGGGCCGCGGTGCTCGCGGGCATGTTCGTTCGGCGCGGTGCGGCGGCGGTTTCAGCTTCGGCGGCGCCGGGTGTGCGCCAACGCCTTCCGTTCTGGCTGAGGTCGCTGGTGCTCATGGTGCTGCTGCTCGCCTGCCTGGCCTATGCGAGCAAGCCGTGGCGCCGGCTGCATCCCGCGCTGTTCTGGTCCCAGTGGTCGCATTCGGTCCAGGCGCTGCGCGCCGCATGGGCCGACCAGCAGCAGGTGCGCGACCGCATGATGGCGCAGGCCAAGGCGATCGCGCCCGTGCCGCTGGAGGCCGGCCCGTCGACGGTGGTGCTGGTCATCACCGACAGCATCAACCGCGACAACATGGCGCTCTACGGCTACGGCCGCCCCACCACGCCGCGCCTGCTGGCGCACAAGGCGCAGGCCGGCGACCAGATGGCCGTGCTGCGCAATGCGTGGTCGGCGGACGCGAGCACCCTGCCCGCGCTGCGCAACCTGTTCCACTTCGGCTTGCCCCACACGGAGAACGGCGAGAACCCGCCGCACCTGCTGGCGCTGGCACGCGCCGCGGGCTACAAGGTCTGGTGGATCAGCAACCATGACGACCTGGCCATCGAGCAGCAGCATGCGCGCTTCGCCGATGTGGTGGACATGGTGAACCGCACGCCCGGCCGCGCCAGCGCCTCGCTGGACGGCGAGATCCTCGACTGCGTGCAGGAGGCGCTGCAGGATGCGGGCACCGACCGCAAGCTGATCGTGGTGCACCTGATGGGCGCGCACCCGCACTACAGCCTGCGCTTTCCCGAGAACGCCAATCCCTTCGACGACGACGTGGATGCGGTCGAGACCGGCCTGGTGAAGAACGGCCGGTCGGCCTGGGTGCGCCGCTTCCGGCAGGAGTACGACGCCGCGCTGCTGTACCACGACTTCGTGGTGTCCGAGCTTTTGCAGCAGACGCGCAGCGCGGGCAAGCCGCATGACTATCGCGCCTGGATCTACCTGTCGGACCACGGCCAGGAAGTGGGGCATGGCAGCGACCGTGCGGGCCACAGCCCTTCGACCGCTTCGGGCTACCGCATTCCGGCGGTGATCTGGCGCAACCGGCAGCCGCTGCCGGACGGCGCCGCGCAGCAGCAGCCCTTTCGCGCCGACTGGGCGGCCTGGACGCTGATGGACCTGCTCAAGATCCAGTGGCGCGGCCAGGTGCCCGAGCGCAACGTGCTGGACCCGGCCTACCGCTGGCAGCCTCCGAAGATCCCGGTGGCCGTCGAGTCGTTCTCGCGCTGAGGAAGGGCCGCCGGGGCTGCCCGCTCAGTGCGCCGGCACCAGGAAGTCCTGGCTGATGCGCCCGCCGAGCTCGTTCACCCGGTCGAGGAACTGCGTGAGGTAGGCATGCAGCCCGGTCGCAAGGATTTCGTCGACGCGCGCGTACTGCAGGTCAGCCAGCAGCTTGCCGGCGCGGCGCTGGGTTTCGGCGCTCTGCTCGTTCTGCACCTTGGCGAGGTTGTTCACCACTTCGACCAGGCTCGCATGCAGCGAGCGCGGCATGTCGGCGCGAAGAATGAGCAGCTCGGCCACGCGCTCGGGCTTGATCACGTCGCGGTACACCTTGCGGTACACCTCGAAGGCCGAGACGCTGCGCAGGATCGCGCTCCAGTGATAGAAGTCGTACTCCTGGTCTTCTTCCGTGGCGGTGCCGAAGAACTCGCTGTTGAGCGCGTGGAACTTCACGTCCACCAGCCGCGCGGTGTTGTCGGCGCGCTCCAGAAAGGTGCCAAGGCGCGAGAAGTAGAACGCCTCGTCCTGCAGCATGGTGCCGAGCGTGACGCCGCGCGACAGGTGCGAGCGGAACTTGACCCATTCGAAGAACTGGGCCGGGTCGCGCTCGAAATCGCCGGCGCGCAGCATGCGGTTGACCTCGAGCCAGGTGGTGTTCTGGGTTTCCCAGGCCTCGGTGGTGAGCGCGCCGCGAACCGCCCGCGCATTCTCGCGCGCGGCCTTGAGGCACGAAAGGATGGAAGACGGATTGCTCTCGTCCTTGACCATGAACTCCATCACGTCGTGCGGCGTGATCTGCTCGTACTTCTTGTTGTACGAAGGCAGCAGCTCGCTGATGGACAACACGCCCTGCCAGCCGTACTTGGCCACTTCGGCCGACTGGGGCAGCAGCGAGGTCTGGTAGTTGACGTCGAGCATGCGGGCGGTGTTCTCCGCGCGCTCGGTGTAGCGGGACATCCAGTAGAGGTGATCAGCGGTGCGTGACAGCATCTTTTGTGCTCCTACGATTGGCTTTGCGACTGTGCCGCCTTGTTGGGCCTGGGCGCGCGGTCGGCTTCGAGGATCCAGGTGTCCTTGGTGCCGCCGCCCTGCGATGAATTGACCACCAGCGAACCCTCCTTGAGTGCCACGCGCGTGAGGCCGCCGGGCACCATCTGCACCTCGCTGCCCGAAAGCACGAAGGGGCGCAGGTCGATGTGGCGCGGCGCAATGCCGGCGTCGACGAAGGTCGGCGAGGTCGACAGGCTCAGCGTGGGCTGCGCGATGTAGCCGTCGGGCTTGGCGATGACGGCCTTCTTGAAGTCCTCGATCTCGGCCTGCGTGGCGGCCGGGCCGATCAGCATGCCGTAGCCGCCGGCGCCGTGCACCTCTTTCACGACCAGGTCCTTCATGTTGTCGAGCGTGTACTGCAGCTCGTCCTTGTTGCGGCACATGTAGGTGGGCACGTTCTTCAGGATCGGCTTTTCGCCGAGGTAGAACTCGACCATCTTGGGCACGTAGGGGTAGATCGACTTGTCGTCGGCCACGCCGGTGCCCACGGCATTGCAGATGACGACGTTGCCTTCGCGGTAGGCGCGCATCAGGCCCGCGCAGCCGAGCGTGGAGGTGGGGCGGAAGACCTCGGGGTCGAGGAAGTCGTCGTCGACGCGGCGGTAGATCACGTCGACGCGCCGCGGCCCGCGCGTGGTGCGCATGTAGACGAAGTTGTCCTTCACGAACAGATCCTGCCCCTCGACCAGTTCCACGCCCATCTGCTGGGCGAGGAAGGCATGCTCGAAGTAGGCGCTGTTGTACATGCCGGGCGTGAGCACCACCACCGTGGGCTCGGCCGTGGCGGGCGGTGCGCTGGCGCGCAGCGTTTCCAGCAGCAGGTCGGGGTAGTGCGCCACGGGCGCGATGCGGTTCTGGTTGAACAGCTCGGGGAAGAGCCGCATCATCATCTTGCGGTTTTCCAGCATGTAGCTCACGCCGCTGGGCACGCGCAGGTTGTCCTCGAGCACGTAGTACTCGCCGTTGCCCTGGGCATCGGGGGCGCGCACGATGTCGATGCCCGAGATGTTGGAGTACACGTTGTGCGGCACGTTGACGCCCATCATCTCGGGGCGGAACTGCGCGTTGTTCAGGATCTGCTCGGCCGGAATGATGCCGGCCTTGATGATTTCCTGGTCGTGGTAGACGTCATGCAGGAAGCGGTTGAGCGCCGTCACGCGCTGCACCAGCCCCTTTTCCATGCTCTCCCACTCGTGGGCCGGAATGATGCGCGGCAGCAGGTCGAACGGTATGAGCCGCTCGGTGCCGGAACCGTCCTCGTCCTTGGCGCCGTACACCGCAAAGGTGATGCCGACCCGGCGGAAGATCATTTCCGCCTCTTCGCGCCGCGATCGCATCACCTCGCCGGGTTGCTTCGCAAGCCATTGGTCGTAGCGCTTGTAGTGCTGTCGGATTGCAGCCCCCGCATAGGGCAACTGCTCATACATCTCGTCGAATTTGTGCATGGAACGACCAATCTCCTTGAGCCATAGCTTAGCAAGTTCGAGGCCAGTGAAAGCCCTATGTTGAGGCGAAACACCGCGCCGCCGCCCGCTTTCACGGCAGGCGGTGGTGCCAATACCGGGCATTGCGCTCCCGTTCGCAGCCGACTTCGCCCGGTTCCCGGCTGCGCCACAGCACGGCGCCGCAAGGCACGCTCTCGACCAGCTTCACGCCCTGCGCGGCATAGCGCTCGACCACTTCCGGGGCCGGATGGCCGAAACGGTTGCGGTAGCCCGCCTGGACCAGCGCGATGCGCGGGCGCACCGCCTCGAGGAACGCGGCGCTCGACGAGCTCTTGCTGCCGTGGTGCGGCGCGAGCAGCACGTCGGCGCGCAGGTCGGCCGCGCGCGACACCAGCGCCGCCTCCTGCAGGCGCTCGATGTCGCCGGCCAGCAGCACCGTGGCGCCGCCGTTGGCGATGCGCAGCACGCAAGAAATGGCATTGGGCTTGGTGAACGACAGGTAGTCGCCCGCCGCCGGATGGAGGATCTCGAAATCCACGCCGTCCCAGCTCCAGCGCTGCCCCGCCTCGCAGCGCCGGGCCGGCCGCACCGACTGCAGCGGGTGCGCGGCTTCGATCGAGCTCGACAGCGCCGCCTGCGGCTGCATCGCGAGCACCGCGGGCGCGCCGCCGGTGTGGTCGCTGTCGCGGTGGCTCAGCACCAGCATGTCCAGCCGCTCGTCGAAGGCGCGCAGCAGCGGCACGAGCACGCGGTGGCCGGCGTCGCTCTCGAGGCTGTAGCGCGGACCCGCGTCGTACAGCAGGCTGTGCGTTGCGGTGCGCACGAGGATCGCGTTGCCCTGCCCGATGTCCGCAGCCAGCAGCTCGAACTGCCCCGCGGCCGGCCGGGGCGCGTGCCAGAGCAGCACCGGCAAGAGGAGCGGCAGGCCCAGCGTGCGCAGCGACCACGGCAGCCGCATCGCAAGCAGGACGCCGCCCGCCACGCCGCAGGCCGCCATCCACACGGGCGGCGCCGCCATCGAGAGCGTGGCGTACGGCAGTGCGGCCAGCCAGCGCAGCAGCAGGGCCAGCGCCTGCACGGCCCAGGCGGCAAGATCCCAGAGCGGCGGCGCCACCGCCCCCAGCATCGCCAGCGGCGTGACCACCAGCGTGACCCAGGGGATCGCCACCGCATTGGCCAGCAGCCCCACCACCGACACCTGCTGGAAAAGCAGCAGGCTCAATGGCGTCAGCGCCAGCGTGATCACCCACTGCTCGCGGAAGAAGGCCAACAGCCGGGCCGACCGGCCCGCCGCCTCCTCGGCCGGCCGCATGAAGCCGGTCGCGAACAGGATGCCGACCGCCACGAAGCTGAGCCAGAAACCGGCCTGCATCAGCGCCCACGGGTCGACGGCCACCACCACCGCCGCGATCAGCAGCCAGACATGGGGCCATGGCCAGCGCCGCCCCGTGAGCCGCAGCAGCGCCGCGGTCGCGAGCATCCAGACCGTGCGCTGCGAAGGCACGCCCCAGCCGCTGAAAAGCGCATAGAGCCCGGCCAGCAGCACGCCACCGGCCAGCGCGGCCTGCGGCGCGGGAACGCGCAGCATCAGCCGGCCGCTGCGCCGCCACAGCGCGCCCACCGCGTGCGCGGCAAGCCAGGCGAACATGGTGATGTGCAGCCCCGAAATCGACATCAGGTGGGCCACGCCGGTGGCGCGGAACACATCCCAGTCGCTGCGGTCGATGGCGCCCTGGTCGCCGGTCACGAGTGCGGCGATGACGCCGGCCTGCCGCGCGTCGGCCACGCGCTCGAACACCGCATCGCGCACCGCCTCCCGCGCACGCTCGATCGGATGCAGCCATGTGGATTGCAGGTGTGCCGGTGCGGCATCGCGGGCGCCGGTTCGCACATAGCCGCTGGCATGCACGCCCTGCTCCCAGAGCCACAGTTCGCTGTCGAAGCCGTGCGGATTGAGATTGCCGTGCGGCGCCTTGAGCCGCACGGTGAGGCGCCAGCGCTCGCCCGCATGCAGCGCGGCCGCGTCGCCGGCCGTGGCTCGGCCTTCCGTCGCGCGCCCCCAGAGAGAGCTGTCCTCGCGGTACCAGCCGAGCGCGATGCGCGCCGGAACGCGTGGCGCAGCCCCGGCGCGCCCATCCGCCCAGCGCGCCGACTCCACATCAAGCCGAAAGCGCGTGCCGCCCTCGTTGCGCTGGGGCATCTGCGCGACCACGCCCACCACCTGCAGGTCGCGGCCTTCGAGGGCCGGGTCGAGCGCGCCCGCTGCGTAGACCGCCGCGCGCCAGCCCGCGAGCCCGCCGGCGGCAAGCGCACCGCAGGCCAGCGCAAGGGCCATCGCAAGCCCTGCCGGCATGCGCCACGCACGAAGCGGCCATCGCCATCGGCGCGACAGTGCCGCCAGCCCCGCAAGGCCCGCGAAGAGCAGCGCCGCATAGGCACCCGCGCTCCACAGCCGCGGCTGCTGCAGTTGCAAGGCCGCGCCGAGCAGCGATCCGCCCAGCGCAGCAAAGGCCCACGACGCCGCCGCGGCACGTGCCGGCCTCACCGGCCAACTCCAGAACACATGATGCAAACCCTCCCCATGCTCGCGCTCAGTGGCGCGTTAATTGCTTTGCTTCTGGGCTAGTATGCGTCTCACAAGAGACATCTTTTCGATGCAATCTCGCAGTACTGCACACAAAACGCATGTCCATTCACGCCGCACTCCACCACGTCACCCACTACAAATACGACCGCCTGGTGCAGTTGGGCCCGCAGGTCGTGCGCTTGCGCCCCGCGCCGCACTGCCGCAGCAACGTCATCTCGTATTCGCTGCAGGTCGAGCCGGCCGAGCACTTCGTCAACTGGATGCAGGACCCGTTCGCCAACTACCAGGCGCGGCTCGTGTTTCCCGAGAAGACGCGCGAGTTCAAGGTCACGGTCGACCTGGTCGTCGAGATGGCGGTCTACAACCCCTTCGACTTCTTCCTCGAGCCGCAGGCCGAGAACTTCCCGTTCAAGTACACCGCCTCGCAGGCCGAGGAACTCGCGCCCTATCTCGTCACCGAGGAACCCACGCCGCTGCTGGCGGCTTACCTCGACAAGATCGAGCGCAAGGAGCAGCGCACCATCGACTTCCTGGTCGGCCTCAACCAGCAGGTGCAGCAGGACGTCAACTACCTGATCCGCATGGAGCCCGGCGTGCAGACGCCGGAAGAAACGCTCACCAGCGGCAGCGGCTCCTGCCGCGACTCGGGCTGGCTGCTGGTGCAGCTGCTGCGCCATTGCGGCCTGGCCGCGCGCTTCGTCTCGGGCTACCTGATCCAGCTCACGCCCGACGTCAAGGCGCTCGACGGCCCGAGCGGCACCACGGTCGACTTCACCGACCTGCACGCCTGGTGCGAGGTCTTCCTGCCCGGCGCGGGCTGGATCGGCCTGGATGCCACCTCGGGCCTCCTGGCCGGCGAAGGCCACATCCCGCTCGCCTGCACGCCCACGCCTTCGAGCGCCGCGCCCATCGAAGGCGGGGTGGACGAAGCCGAGGTCGACTTCGGCCATGAGATGAAGGTCACGCGCATCTACGAATCGCCGCGCGTGACCAAGCCCTACACCGAGGAGCAATGGGCCGAGGTGCTCGCGCTCGGCGACGCGGTCGATGCGCGGCTGAAAGCCGGCGACGTGCGCCTCACGATGGGTGGCGAGCCCACCTACGTGGCCACCAGCGACCGCGACGCGCCCGAGTGGAACACCGATGCGCTCGGCCCCACCAAGCGCGGCTATGCCACCGAGCTCGTGCACAAGCTGCGCGCCGAGTACGGCCAGGGCGGCTTCCTGCATTTCGGCCAGGGCAAGTGGTACCCGGGCGAGCAGCTGCCGCGCTGGGCGCTGTCGATCTTCTGGCGCGCCGACGGCCAGACGCTCTGGCACGACCCCGAACTCTTCGCCGACGAGCGCGTGCCCACGCACTACACGAGCGAAGACGCGCGCCGCTTCACCACCGTGCTGGCGCACAAGCTCGGCATCACCGAACGCTACGTCCAGCCCGGCTACGAAGACGTCTACTACTACCTCTGGCGCGAACGCCGCCTGCCGGTCAACGTCGACCCCTTCGAGTCGAAGCTCGACGACGAGCTCGAGCGCGTCCGCCTGCGCCGCGTGTTCACGCAGAAGCTCGACGCGGTCATCGGCTACATGCTGCCGCTGGAACCCGCCAACGCCGATGCCGACGCGCCCGCGCTCGAAGGCCCGGGCTGGAAGACCGGCCCCTGGTTCCTGCGCGACGACCGGCTCTACCTGATCCCGGGCGATTCGCCGATGGGCTACCGCCTGCCGCTCGATTCGCAGCCCTGGGCCAGCAAGGGCGACTACCCCTACCTCGTCGAGCGCGACCCCACCGCGCCGCGCGCCGCGCTGCCGAGTTCGGCCGACTACCGCGCGCGCTATGCCGTGCCGGCCGGCGGCGCAGCGGGCGCCGACCTGGGCGCCGTGCCTTATGCCTTCGGTGCGCCGCCGGTGGTGCCTGCGGCCCTGCGCATGCAGGCGCCGGGCGAGGCAGCCGCAGCAGGCACGGCCGCGGGCGGCGATGCCACCGCAGCCGACGACGCAGCAGCAGCCACCCGCTCTTCCGCCACGCCGTCCACGCGCCAGCCGGTGCGCGGCGAATCGGCCCACTGGGTCACGCGCACCGCGCTGTGCGTCGAAGTGCGCGATCCGCGCCGCGCCAACGGCCCCGCGGCCGAGAAAAAGGGCAGCGCCTCGGGCGTGCTCTATGTCTTCATGCCGCCGCTCGCGCGCCTGGAGGACTACCTCGACCTGGTCGCGGCCGTCGAAGCCACCGCCCAGCAGCTCGGCATGCGCATCGTGATGGAAGGCTATCCGCCGCCGCGCGACCCGCGCCTGAAGACGCTGGCCGTCACACCCGACCCGGGCGTGATCGAAGTCAACATCCATCCGGCCCACAACTGGAAGGAACTGGTCGCCCACACCGAGTTCCTCTACAACGCCGCGTTCGAGACCCGCCTCTCGGCCGAGAAGTTCATGACCGACGGGCGCCACACCGGCACCGGCGGCGGCAACCACTTCGTGATGGGCGGCGCCACGCCGGCCGACAGCCCGTTCCTGCGCCGGCCCGAGCTGCTCGCGAGCCTCTTGCTCTACTGGCACAACCACCCGTCGCTGAGCTACCTGTTCTCGGGCATGTTCATCGGCCCGACCAGCCAGGCGCCGCGCGTGGACGAGGCGCGCAACGACCAGGTCTACGAACTTGAAATCGCGCTGAAGGAAATCGCGAGAAGCCGCGAGATCCACGGCCAGAACATGCCGGCCTGGCTGGTGGACCGCACGCTGCGCAACATCCTGATCGACGTGTCGGGCAACACCCACCGCAGCGAGTTCTGCATCGACAAGCTCTACTCGCCCGATTCGAGCACCGGCCGCCTCGGCCTGCTGGAGCTGCGCGCCTTCGAGATGCCGCCGCATGCGCGCATGAGCATTGCGCAGCAGTTGCTCATTCGCGCGCTGGTGGCCCGCTTCTGGGACGAGCCGTACAAGGCGCCCGTCACCCGCTGGGGCACCGAGCTGCACGACCGCTTCCTGCTGCCGACCTTCGTCAAGATGGATTTCGACGACGTGATCAGCGAGATGCGCCAGGCCGGCTTCGCCTTCGATGCCGACTGGTTCGCGCCGCACCTGGAGTTCCGCTTTCCGCTGGTGGGCCAGGTGCAGGCCATGGGCGTGGAGCTGTCGCTGCGCAATGCGCTGGAGCCGTGGCACGTGATGGGCGAGGAAGGCTCGGCCGGCGGCACGGTGCGCTACGTCGATTCGTCGCTCGAGCGCATCGAGGTGCGCGTGACCGGCCTGAACGAAAGCCGCCACGTGATCACCGTCAACGGCAAGGTGCTGCCGCTGCAGCCCACGGGCACCGTCGGCGAATTCGTGGCGGGCGTGCGCTACAAGGCCTGGAACCCGCCGTCGGCGCTGCATCCGAGCATCGGCGCCCATGCGCCGCTCACCTTCGACATCGTCGACACCTGGATGAAGCGCTCGCTGGGCGGCTGCCAGTACTTCGTGGCCCACCCGGGCGGGCGCAACTACGACACCTTCCCGGTCAATGCCTACGAGGCGGAAAGCCGGCGCATGTCGCGCTTCACGCAGATGGGCCACACGCCGGGGCTGATGCGTACGCCGCCGGCCACCATCGAGCTCGCGGGCAGCCGCGAATTCCCGTTCACGCTCGATTTGCGGCGCTGACAGGGGTTTGAAAAGCCCGCAAGAGGACATTCAGCACATCGCCCGTCATCCGGCCGGTGACGGCAATGTGACAATCCACCTCCTGTGGAACCCCTGAACGAATCCCTGTTCGATGCCCAGGCGCTGGAATTTCCAGCCGCCCTGGCGTCGGCGCTCGCGCCGGCCGCCCTGCCCGGCCACTTCGACGAACTGCGCGGGCAGGCCACGCCCGCGGTGCCCGCGCGGCCGGCCGCGGGGGCAGCGCCCTTGGCGCCGATGCCGCCCATGCTCTACGACGCTGCGGCGCAGCCGCCGGGTCCGTCGCAGGCTCAATCACAGACACAAACTCAAACCCAGATCCTTCAGCCCGCCCCCGGCGACACCCCGCCGCTCACGCCCGCCTGGAACGCCTTCTTCGAGCAGCTCGGCCCGGGCGGATTCAACGACCTGCCACGGCGCGCGGTCAGCCTCGAGCGGCAGATCCGGGACAACGGCGTCACCTACAACGTCTATGCCGACGCCGACGGTCCGCAGCGGCCCTGGTCGCTCGACCTGTTCCCGCTGATCGTCTCGCCCGAGAGCTGGGCCCAGATCGAGACCGGCGTGCTGCAGCGCACGCGCGTGCTCGACCGCGTCATGGCCGATGTCTACGGCCCGCAGCAGCTGCTGGCCGAAGGCCTGCTGCCGGCGGCGCTGGTGCACGGCCATCCCGGCTACCTGCGCGCGATGCACGGCGTGAAGCCGCCGGGCGACACATGGCTGCACATCGCGGCCTTCGACCTCGCCCGCGGGCCCGATGGCAACTGGTGGGTGGTGTCGCAGCGCACCCAGGCGCCCTCGGGCCTGGGCTACCTGCTCGAGAACCGGCTGGCCATCACGCGCCAGTTTCCGCAGGCGTTCGAGGCCCTGCAGGTGCAGCGCCTGGCCGCCACCTACAGCGCCATGATGGACGGCCTGCAGCGCATGTGCCCGGCCGGCGTGCCGCCGCACATCGCGCTGCTGACGCCCGGCCCCTACAACGAGACCTACTTCGAGCATGCGTACCTCGCGCGCTACCTGGGCCTGACGCTGGTCGAGGGCAGCGACCTCACGGTGCGCGACCAGCGCCTCTACCTCAAGACCCTGCAGGGGCTGCGGCCGGTGCACGGCCTCATCAAGCGGCTGGACGACCAGTTCCTCGACCCGCTCGAGCTGCGCCCCGATTCCACGCTGGGCGTGCCGGGCCTGCTGCAGGCGATTCGCGCCGGCAACGTGCTGGTGGCCAACATGCCGGGCTCGGCCTTCCTCGAGTCGCCCGCGCTGCTGGGCTTCCTGCCCGGGCTCGCGCGCCGCCTCATCGGCGAAAAGCTCAAGCTGCCGGCGCTGCCGACCTGGTGGTGCGGCGAGCGCGCCGCGCTCGAGGCGGTGCTGCCGCAGCTGGGCGACTGCGCCATCAAGCCCACCTATCCCGGGTCGGACGGGCAGACCAGCTTCGACGCGGTGCTCGGCAGCAAGCTCAGCCGGCGCGAGCTCGACGAATGGGCCGGCCGCATCGTGCGCGAGGGCGAGGCCCACACGGTCCAGAGCTACCTGCCGCTGTCGCAGATGCCCACCTGGGCCAACGACATGGGCCCCGGCCACATCGCGCCGCGCGCGATGCTGCTGCGCGTCTTCGCGGTGAGCGATGGGCCGCAGTCCTGGCGCGTGCTGCCGGGCGGGCTGGCGCGGCTGGCGGGCCGCGATGCGCAGATCGCCTCCATGCAGCGCGGCGGCAGCAGCGCCGACGTGTGGGTGCAGACGCACGGCGAGGTCGACCGCACCACGCTGCTGCAGCCGCATGCCACGCCGGCCTCGCTCGCGCGGCACCGTGCGCCCGTGACCAGCCGCGCGGCCGAGAACATGTTCTGGCTCGGCCGCTACACCGAGCGCGCCGAAAACGCCGTGCGCCTCGCGCGCCTCACGCTCAACCTGCTGGGCAGCGAAGACCAATCGTCGCGCCCGCTGCTCGACTGGCTGCACCGCATGGCGCTGCGCAATGCGCTGGTGCCGGCCGAGGCGCCGAGCGCGCCGCAGTCGCGCCGCGTGTTCGAACGCGCGCTGATCGCCGAGCTCGGCGACGTGGCGCGCGGCGGCAGCGTGGGCTTCAGCCTGCGCTGCATCCGGCAGGCCGCCGCCGCCGTGCGCGAACGGCTCTCGCAGGACACCTGGAACCAGATCGTGCGCGCCGAGGCCGACTTTTTGCGGCGCGCGGCCGAGCAGGCCGGCGAAGGCAGCTTTGCCACCGGCGCCGCGCTGCGCGCGCTCGAATCCGCCAGCACCGCGCTCGCCGCCATGACCGGCGCGCAGACCGACCGCATGACGCGCGACGACGCCTGGCGCCTGCTGTCGATCGGCCGCCACATCGAGCGGCTGGGCTTTCTTGCGAGCGCGCTGGAGGCCGGTTTCGAGAACGGCGCCGTGCACGAAGTGAGCGGCTTCGAAGCCATGGTGGCGCTGTTCGACAGCACCATCACCTTCCACGCCCGCTACCAGCAGCGGCGCGACGTGGCCACGCTGGTCGACCTGCTGGTGCTCGATGCCGAGAACCCGCGCTCGCTGGCGTGGGTCACGCAGACGCTGCGCGGACGCATCGCGCGCCTGGCCGGCAGCGCGCCCGGCAAGCTCACCGCGCTGTCGTACGAGCTGCCCGACCCCGCCGCCTGGACGCTCGAGCATCTCTGCGCGGCCGGCGCCGAGGCCGACTACCCGGCGCTGGTGCAGCTTCTGGCCAGTTGCGAGACGGCGGCCTACCATGTGTCCGACGCCATCGGCACGCGCTATTTCACGCTCACCTCGGAATCGCTGCGCTCGGTCGGCGCCTGAGGCGGGACGGCCCGCGCCGCTTCGCACTGCAACCCCACAGGACCCTCATGCTCCTTCACGTCACGCACGAAACCCGCTACGAATATTCGCCCGCGGTCGAAACGGCGCAGCACCTGGCCCACCTGAAGCCGCTGGCCACCGCCTCGCAGCGGCTCGTGAGCCACAAGCTCGCGATCGAGCCGCCGCCCGCGCAGCGCAGCGAAGTGCCCGACGTCTACGGCAACACGCGCGCCTTCTTCGCGCTCGAGGCCACGCACGACAGCCTCGTCGTCACGGCCGAAAGCGTGGTCGAGACCGGGGCGCCGCAGCTCGCGCCCGGTATTGCGCGCGAGCTGCCCTGGGAGGCCGTGCGCGAGCGCTTCCGCTACCGCAAGGACGCCACCTTCGACCCGGCCTCGGAGTTCGTGTTTCCATCGCCCTACGTGCCGCGCCACGACGACTTCGCGGCCTATGCGCGCGCGAGCTTCGCACCCGAGCGGCCCACCTTCGACGTGGCCATGGACCTGACCGAGCGCATGTACCGCGACTTCGCCTACGACGCCGACAGCACCGAGATCAACACGCCCGCCGCCGAGGCGCTGGCGCAGCGCAAGGGCGTGTGCCAGGACTTCGCCCACATCATGATCGCGTGCTTTCGCGTCATGGGCCTGCCGGCGCGCTACGTGAGCGGCTACCTGCTCACGCAGCCGCCGCCGGGCCAGCCGCGGCTGGTGGGCGCCGACGCCTCGCACGCCTGGGTGTCGGTCTACCTGCCGGGCGAAGGCGACGGTCCTGAAAGCACCGGCGGCTGGGCCGATTTCGACCCCACCAACGGGCGCCAGCCCGGCGAAGACTACGTCGCGCTCGCCATCGGCCGCGACTACTCCGACGTCTCGCCGATGCGCGGCGTGCTGCACGGCGGCGCACGCCACACGCTCAAGGTGGGCGTGACGGTGCGTCCCATCGAGGAGCTGCGCGCGCAGGCCGAAGAGGCAGCGCAGTCACAATCACAGACTCCATCGCAACCCACTGAAAAGGATCTTCAATGAGCGTTTACGACAAGCTTTCCAGCCTCGGCATCACCCTGCCCCCGGTCGCTGCCCCCGCCGCGGCCTACGTGCCCTTCGTGCGCACCGGCAACCTCGTGTTCCTCTCGGGCCACATCGCCAAGAAGGACGGCAAGGTCTGGGCCGGCCAGCTCGGCGCGAACATCGGCACCGAAGAAGGCAAGCAGGCCGCGCGCGCCATTGCCATCGACCTGCTCGGCACGCTGCATGCGGCCGTGGGCGACCTGAACAAGGTCACGCGCATCGTCAAGGTCATGAGCCTGGTCAACTCCGTGGGCACGTTCACCGAACAGCACCTCGTGACCAATGGCGCGAGCGAATTCTTCGCCGAAGTGTTCGGCCCCGAAAAGGGCGCGCATGCGCGCAGCGCGTTCGGCGTGGCGCAGGTGCCGATGGGCGCCTGCGTCGAGATCGAGCTGATCGCAGAAGTCGGCTGATCTTCTTTCGTTGCCTCGCACCGCCTCAGGGCGTGACCGCGAGCTTCAAACAAAGCAGCCGCATCGCGGCGCCGATCGGCGCGATCACCGGCACCTTGAACCGGGGCGTCAGCGCGAGCGCCGCCTGCCCGAGCGGACCGCCGCCGATGATCACGGCCTCGGCACCATCGTCGGCGATGCAGCGCTGAACGGCCTGCGCCAACGCTTCCTCGAGCGCGCGCGCATCGGCCGCGAGCGTGCGCGGATCGCCCTGCGTGAGGCGGATGCCGCTGAACTGCGCGCGCAGCCCGAGCGCGGCGGCGCGCGCCTCGATGGGCGCCGCGAGATCGGGCGTGATGGTGGCGATGCCGAAGCGCCGGCCGCCCTCGCCCGCCGCGAGCATCGATGCCTCGGCGATGCCAACCACGGGCACGCACGCGTCGCGCCGTACCAGCTCCACGCCAGGGTCGCCGAAGGCGCTGACGATCACGCCGTCCCAGCGCTCGCCCGCCGCCGTCTGCCACACCTTCAGCACTTCGGCCGCAGCTGCGTCCAGCTCGCGTTCGTTGACGATCATCGGCGGGCCCTGGGTCGCCGTGCGGCCCGTCACGCGGCAGCCGGCGGGGGCTTCGGCCGATGCGATCCCGACCATCATGTCGGTGGTCGCGGCGGACGCGTTGGGGTTGATGAGCAGGATGTCTGGCATGCGGAAGGACGCTTTCTTCTTTGGGAGATCGGTTGTTGCGCGGCTCAGTTCGAACGCGCCAGCGACGCTGCCGGCGTCCCGTCGCCAGGCTCGGCCTCGCCGGCCAGCGGCAATGCATCGGGCGACCGGCCATAGGTCTCGGGCACGCACTGCACGCTGGCAACGAACACCGCGTACATCGCGGCGGCCAGGCCGAACACACCCACCAGCCCGAAGGCGTCGAACAGCCGGCCCGCCACCAGCGGCATCAGCGCGCCCGCGGCGGTGCCCGTGGCCAGGATGAAAGCGGTGCCGAAGGCGCGCACGCGCGTCGGATACAGCTCGGGGGCGAAGATCCAGATGGTGGTGTTGAGCAGCAGCACGAAGAACTGGAACACCGCGCCCGCGACCAGGATCACGGCGATGCTCTTGGCCACGAAGCCGATGGCCAGCGCCGCGAGGCAGGCGCACACGGCGCCGGCCGTCAGCACCCGCTTGCGCGGAAAGTGAAAGCCCAGCAGCGAGGCCGCAATGGCGCCCAGCAGGCTGCCGCCCTGCATCACCATCGTGAACATCAGGCTCTTGGACATGCTGTAGCCCAGCGTCACGAGGATGGTCGGCATCAGCGTGAGCACCGAGATCTGCGCGCCGTAGGTCATCCAGATCGTGATGCACAGCGCAGCGGTGCGCCGCGCCAGCGCGCCGCGGAATATTTCGGTCACGCGCACCTTCGGCCGTGCGGCCTGCGCGCCCATGCGGTCGTCGGTGATGTATTCCCGCTCGGCCGCCAGCTTGCCCGACAGCCGCCCCGAGGCCAGCCGCGAGAGCACCGCGTTGGTCTCCCTGACGCGGCCCTGCGACAGCAGGAAGCGCGGCGTCTCGGGGATGAAGCGGCGATAGAACGCGCCAAGCAGAGCCGGCACCATGAGGCAGGCGAACAGCCAGCGCCAGGCGTTGTCGCCCGGGAACATCCAGAACACCAGCAGGCCGAAAGCCGGCGCAAGAAAGTTGCCCAGCCCGCCGGCGCCCACGTTCACCAGCCCCACGGCCGTGCCGCGGAACTTGGTCGAGCAGAACTCGGCCAGCATGGTCACGGCAATGGCGATCTCGCCGCCCAGCCCGAAGCCCACCACCGCGCGGCCCAGCGCCATCACCGTGAAGTTCGGTGCCATCGCGCAGATGCCCGCACCGAGCGTGAACAGCAGCAGGTCGATCGACAGCATCACGCGGCGCCCGTAGCGGTCGGCAATGAAGCCCGAGACGATGCGCCCGGTGGCTGCGCAGGCGAAGGTGACGGTGTTCAGGAAACCGATGTCCGATGCACTCAGCCCCCACTGCTCGCGCAGCATGGGGCCGACGATGCCCACCGCGTTCTGCTCGAAGGCATCGAACAGGCAGCCGATGAGGATCAGGAAGATGATCGTGTGGTGCGAACGCGTGACGCCGATGGTGTCGAGCGCGCGATCGAGCTCGGCGACTCGGGGCGAGTCGGGCCCGGAGGAGAGTGCAGGTCCAGCCATGGAAAACCCCTTGAGAAAGGATTGAAGTGCTCGTTTGCGCGTCGCAGCCCGGTGTCGCGGAACGCATGGTAGGCGGCAACGCACCTGAATGGCATATGGATTTCACCTACTTGGTGCAATTGAAATCCAAATTTCATCCAGTCACAAGCCTGCGCAAGCTTCGTGCCCGTTTTTTTCGGCTTCGACAGCCGGGTGCCAGCTCAGCCCCTCAGAGCTCGCCGTTTTCCTCGTGCCCCAGCTCGATCGCCGCCAGCCGCTTGCGGCCGGCCGAACCGGCAGCCTCGACCACCATCGTGGCGATCAGGTCGCACACGCCCATCACGGCCGCGTGGTTGTCCAGCAGCCCCGGGCCGCGGCAGTCGCATTGCAGCGACCAGGTGGCATCCGCGAAATCAGGCGAGGCGCGGTCGCTGATGTAGACGATCTTCGCGCCGGCGCGGTGCGCGGCCGCCAGCAGGGTGTCGAGCTGGCGGGTCTGCCGGCGCAGGCCGAACACGATCACGCAGTCGCGCTCGCCCAGCCCCGCCAGGTGCTCGGCCAGCGTTTCGCCCGGTCCCGGGATGGCCGTGACGCGCGGCACCACCTGGATGATCTGCCAGCGCAGGTACAGCGCGAACGCATGGCTGCTGCGCGTGCCGAAGATCAGCACCTGCCCCGCGCCGATGATCGCCTTCACGATCTCGGCCATCTGCCGGTCGTCCAGGCGCTCGAAGGTGTTCGCGAGGTTGGCCTGCGACTGCTGGAAGTGCGTGGCCACGAGATGGCCGCGCTTGGAGGCTTCGGTGGCGTTCTGGAACAGCGGGGAGCCGGTCTGCTTTTCTTCCCGCACGTGGCGCCGTGCCTCTTCATAGTTCTCGTAGCCGATGCGCCGGATGAAGCGGCTCACCGTGGAAGGCGACACGCCCGCGAGTTCCGCGAGTTCATTGCCCGCATAGCTGGCCAGTTCGCCGGGAAACTCCAGGACGAAATCGGCAAGCTGGCGTTCGGTTGCGGGCAACTGGTCGAGCTGGCTGCGAACGCGGCGGACGAAGGAATCGGCGGACATGGGTGGGCGGTGGGAAGCGTCGCACGATGATGCCACGCCGCCTCGCGGCGCTACGGCTGTGCCTGCGACGAGCCCCGCACCACCAGCTGCCCCGGCAGCAGCAGCTGGCGCGGTGCGGCATCGAGCCCGCGCAGCCGCTCGATCAGGCAGGTGGCGGCCGTGCGGCCGATGGCGTCGGTCGGCTGCGCCACGGTGCTCAGGCCGGGGCCGATCAGCGAGGCCCATTCGGGATCGTCGAAGCCGACGAAGCCCAGGTCCTGCCCGAACTGCCAGCCCAGCCGCGCCATCGACTGCGCGATGCGCAGCGTGACCACCGCATTGCCCGCGACCACGGCCGCGCGGCGCCCCCGTTTGGCGCGCTGGCGCAGCGCACGCAATGCCTCGTCGAGCGCATCGCCGTCGCCCTCCACGCTTTCGAACACCTCGCCCGCCACGCGCGGCTCGTGCGCGGCCACGCAGGCACCGAAGGCGGCCGTGCGTTCGCGCCGCGAGCTCACGCCCTTCTGCGGCTCGGTCACGTAGAGCAGTTCGCGGTAGCCGCCCTCGACCAGGTGGCCGCAGGTGTCGCGCATGGCCGAATGGTTGTCGAGCGCGACGAAGTCGGTGTGCATGCCGGTGTGGCGGCGGTCCACCAGCACCGCGGGCTTGCCGTGCAGCGTGACCGCGTCGACCACGTTGCTGCCGCGGCCCAGGGTGTTGAGAATGAAGCCGTCGACCTGGTAGCCCGCGAGCGCATCGATGGCCTCGCGCTCGCGTTCGCTCTCGTTGCCCAGGTTGAACAGCATCACCAGGTAGCCCGCGTCCTGGCAGGCCTTCTCGGCACCGCGCAGCACGGCCACCGAATAGGGGTTGGTGATGTCGGCCACGATCAGGCCGATGAGGCGCGAGCGCCCATGGCTCAGCGCCTGCGCCATCGGGCTCGGCGTGTAGGCCAGTTTGGCGATGGCCGCTTCCACGCGCGCCGCGATGTCGCGGCTCAGCAGGCGCTCGCGGTGGTTGAGAAAACGCGAGACGGTGGCCTTGGAAACGCCGGCCGCCTCGGCGACGTCGGCGATGGTGGCGCGGCCGCTGGGGTTCATGGATTGGCTCCTTCCCCTTCCGGGGGAAGGTTGGGATGGGGGCAGGCAGGGCGCTCGATGGATGCGCCGCGGGCCCCCACCCCGGCCCTCCCCCGGAAGGGGAGGGAGAAAATCCTCGGGGAGATCACGCCGCCGCCGTGTCGTACGGCGCCGTCGGCTTCTCGCCCGCCAGCACCTGCAGCAGGTTGGTCGTCGCGAGTTCCGCCATGGCGTGCCGCGTCTCGTGCGTGGCCGATCCGATGTGCGGCAGCGGCGTCACGCGCGGATGGGTGCGCAATGGCGAATCGGCGGGCAGCGGCTCCTTCGCGAACACGTCGAGCCCGGCCGCGCGCAGCGTGCCGTGGTCGAGCGCGTGCAGCAGCGCTTCTTCGTTGACCGTGGCGCCGCGGCCGCCGTTGATGAAGGACGCACCGGGCTTCATGCGCGCGAAGAAGGCCGCGTCGATCATGCCGCGCGTGGCATCGGTCAGCGGCAGCATTGCCAGCACGATGTCCGAGCGCGCGAGCAGATCGTCGAGCGGCGTATGCGTGGCGCGGCCCTGCAGCTCGGGCGCCTGTGCAGCCAGGTCGACCGGGCGGCGCGCGTGGTAGAGCACCGGCATGCCAAAGCCCAGCGCCGCGCGCCGGGCCACGGCCTGGCCGATGCGGCCGAAGCCGAGGATGCCGAGCGTCTTGCCGTGCACGTCGGTGCCGAAGAGTTCGTCGCCGATGTTCTTGGTCCAGCGGCCTTCGCGCACCATGGTCGAGAGCTCGACGACGCGGCGCTGCGTGGCCATCAGGATCGCGAACACCGTGTCGGCCACGGTCTCGGTCAGCACGTCGGGCGTGTGGCACAGCACGATGCCGCGCTTGTGCAGTTCCGCCAGCGGGTAGTTGTCGACGCCGACCGATATGCTCGAAATCACCTGGAGCTGCGGCGCCGCGTCGAGCAGCGCCGCATCGACCGTGTGGCTCGCGCCGATCAGTCCATGTGCGCTGGGCAGCGCAGCGGCAAAGGCCTCGGGCTCCTTGCGCGGATCGGCCACGGTCACATGGTGCGCCGCCTGCAGGCGCGCCAGCTGGTCTTCAGGCAGGGGCCGGAAGACCAGCACGTTCTTTTTTGTCGTCGTCATGGTCAGAGTCCTGCTTCTTCGAGTTGCCCGCGCGTCGGCAGGCCTTCGGTGTCGCCCAGCACCTGCACCGCGCGCGCGCCGATCCAGGCGCCGCGGCGCACGGCCTCGGGCACGCTCCTGCCTTCGAGCAATGCGCTCACCACGCCGGCTGCGAAGCCGTCGCCCGCGCCCACGGTGTCGATCACTTCCTTCACCGGGAAGCCGTCGACATGCCCGGTGCCCGCCACGTCGCTGTCGTAGTAGGCGCCGGCTGCACCGAGCTTGACGACCACGAGCTTCGCGCCGCGCTGGCGGTAGAACTTCGCCACGTCTTCGGGCTTGTCATGGCCGGTCAGCAGCAGGCCTTCCTCGATGCCCGGCAGCACCCAGTCGGCGCGCGAGGCCAGCTCGTTGATCCAGTGGCGCATGGTCTCGGTCGACGGCCACAGCGTGGGCCGCAGGTTGGTGTCGAACGAGATCGTGCGGCCGGCCGCGCGCATCACCTCCATGGACTTGAGCGCGGCCTGCAGGCTGGTGTCGGAGATGGCCGCGAACACGCCCGTGGCATGCAGGTGGCGCGCCGAGCGCAGCCAGGCCTCATCGATATCGGCCGGACCCATCTGGCTCGCGGCCGAGCCCTTGCGGTGGTATTCGACCGGCGGATCGCTGCCGTCGGTGACGCGGCCCTTGAACTGGAAGCCGGTGCGCTGCGCCGGATCGCAGATGACGTGCGAGCAGTCGATGCCCTCGCCCTTCATCGCCGCGATCAGGTAGCGCCCCATCGAATCGGTGCCCAGGCGGCTGGCCCAGCCCACCTTGAGCCCCAGGCGCGAGAGGCCGATGGCCACGTTGGTCTCTGCGCCGGCGGTGCGCTTGTGGAACGCCTGCGCGTCCTCCAGCGGGCCCGGCCGGTCGGCCACGAGCAGCAGCATGGCTTCGCCGAACAGGGCAACGTCGAAAGCGGTGGGTTCTGTCATGTGTGTCTCCCTAGCCTCGCGCGGCGCGGATGAAGTCGACCTGCGCGCGCACGACGGCCGGCAGGTCGTCGCCCGCCAGAGGATATTCGATGGCGTGCGGCACATCGGCAGGCAGCGCGCGCAGCACCGCGCGCCACGGCGCGGCCGAGTCGGCCAGCGGCACCGCCACCCACTTGTGCGGCAGCCGCTGCGCGCCCTTGCAGTGCACGTAGCGCACGCGGCGGCCCAGCGCCTGCGCGGCCTGCAGCGGGCACTCGCCGAGCCAATGCCAGTTGCCCATGTCGAAGGTCATGCCGAGTTCGACACCGGCGTGGTCGGCCGCATCGAAGAAGGCCTGCAGCGCGGGCAGCGTGCCGGCGCGCACGGTCTGGTCGTTCTCGATCAGCAGCTCGACACGGGTTTCCGCAAGCTGCACCTTCAGGCCCCAGAGCGAGCCGTGCGAAGACGCGCGAAAGTCGCCGATCGACATCTTGAGCCGCCGGGCGCCGAGCCTGGTTGCGGCCGCGATGCCGCGTGCCAGCGCAGCGCTATCGAGCCAGCCGCCTTCAGCCCAGAGCCCCTCGGGGCTCGAATACACCGAGGCCAGGCCGGCCAGCGAAGGCAGCTCCGCGTCGGCGTTGCGCAGCATCTCGCCGCGCACCTCGACCGAATCGGCACCGGCCTCCAACGCCATCTGCGCACACCAGAGCTGGCCATGCCTGCCCACCTCGGCCGCACCGAAGGACGACAGAGAAATCAATACCTGGAAGGACATCAGTGGGCCTGGTGCGAACTCAGGATCTGGCCGAGGAACTGGCGCGTGCGCTCGTCCTTCGGGTTGCCGAAGAATTCCTGCGGCGGCGCCTGCTCGACGATCTTTCCGTCGGCCATGAAGATCACGCGGTCGGCCACGCTGCGGGCAAAGCCCATCTCGTGCGTCACGCACAGCATGGTCATGCCGTCTTCGGCCAGGCCGATCATGGTGTCGAGCACTTCCTTGACCATCTCGGGGTCGAGCGCCGAGGTGGGCTCGTCGAACAGCATGATCTTGGGCGACATGCACAGCGCCCGCGCAATCGCCACGCGCTGCTGCTGGCCGCCCGAGAGCTGGCTGGGGTACTTGCTTGCCTGCTCGGGAATGCGCACGCGCGTGAGGTACTTCATGGCCACCTCTTCGGCCTGCGCCTTCGTCATGCCGCGCGAGCGCATCGGCGCGAGCGTGCAGTTCTCCAGGATGGTGAGATGCGGGAACAGGTTGAACTGCTGGAACACCATGCCCACTTCGGCGCGCACCGCGTCCACGTTCTTGCCGCCTGCGGTGAGCTCGATGCCATCGACCACGATGCGGCCCTTCTGCACCGTCTCGAGCCGGTTGATGCAGCGGATGAGCGTGGACTTGCCCGAGCCCGAGGGCCCGCAGATCACGATGCGCTCGCCCTGGCGCACCGACAGGTCGATGCCGGTCAACACCTGGAATTCACCGTACCACTTGTTGACCGCTTCCATGCGGATGATCGATTCCGTCGTCATGCCAGGATTCCTTCTTCTTCAGCCTTCGAAGCTCACTGCATCTTGGGCAGGTCGGCCTGCAGCCACTTCTGGTAGAGCTTGTTGAGCTCGCCGTTGGCGGTGTTCTTGGCGACGAATTCGTTCACCGCCTTGGTCAGCTCTTCCTGGCCCGGACGCATCGCGATGCCCATCGACTGCTGCACCAGCGTGAACTTGTTCTCGTAGGTGCCGGCGGGCACGCGCTTGGCGATCTGCGCGGCCACGGTCACCGAGCAGCCGATCGCATCGACCTGGCCCGAGATCAGCGCCTGCATGGCCGAGGCGTCGTCGTCGAAGCGGCGGATCTCGGTGCCTTCGGGCGCGGCCTTGGTCACGGCCACGTCTTGCGTGGACGCACGGGCCACGCCCACGCGCAGGCCCTTCAGGTCGCCGGCCGCCTTGATGGGCGCCTTGGTCGCGCCGTACAGCACGATGGTCGCGGCCGCGTAGGGCTGCGAGAACTGCACCTGCTTGGCGCGCTCGGGCGTGATGGCGAGCGAGGCGACCAGCAGGTCGACCTTGTTGGTCAGCAGGAAGGGAATGCGGTTCGGGCCGGTCACCGGCACGATGTTGGCCTTGACGCCCCAGTCCTTGGCCAGCAGCCTGGCGACGTCGGCGTCGTAGCCGTCGGGCTGGTTCTGCGCGTTGGTGGTGCCGTAGGGCGGAAAGTCGACCAGCATGCCGATGGTGATCTCGCCCTTCTTCTTGATGTCGGCCACGGACTGTGCCGAGGCGAAGGGTGCGAACACGGTGAGCGCGGCGCCCAATCCCAGGGATGCAAGTGCTGCCAGCGCTGCGCGGCGGGTGGTGGTACGGGTCATGGAAAGTGTCTCCTGGATAAAGAAGGAAGCAATGTGAAAGGGAAAAGGAATCAGCGGGCCAGCGCCCGCGCGCGCTTGCGCTCCATGCGCGCCGCGAGCAGCGACAGCGGCCAGCAGATCGCGAAGTAGATAGCGGCCACCACCGAGAACACGACCAGCGGCTGGAAGGTGGCGTTGTTGACGATCTGCCCGGCGCGCGTGACCTCGACGAAGCCGATGATCGCGGCGAGCGACGTGCCCTTGATGATCTGCACCACGTAGCCCACCGTGGGCGCGAGCGCGATCTTGAGCGCCTGCGGCAGCACCACGTCGCGCATGCGCGCCGCGTACTTGAGGTTGAGCGCCTGCGCCGCCTCCCACTGGCCGCGCGGAATGGCCTCGATGCAGCCGCGCCAGATCTCGCCGAGGAAGGCGGCGCTGTTCAGGATGAGCGCAACACCGGCCGCCACCCAGGGGTTGATGTCCAGCCCCAGCACCGGCGCGCCGAAGAACACCAGGAACAGCTGCAGCAGCAGCGGCGTGCCCTGGAAGATCTGGATGAAGGTGGTCGACACGCCGCGCGCCCAGGGCGACTCCGACGTGCGCATGAGCGCGATGGCAAGCCCCAGGATCGCGCCGCCCACGAAGGCAATGGCCGACAGCGCGAGCGTCCACTTGGCCGCTTCGAGGATGAAAAGGAATTCGGGAAAGCCGAAGGTACGCATGGTTTTTTCCTGCTCCGCTCTGGGGCCTGCTACCGGCGGTCCGGGTAGTTGAGCGTGCGCTTGTAGATCAGCTTGAACATCGCCGAGAAGGCCAATGCCAGCGCAAGATAGATGGCGGCCACCACGATGTAGATCTCGAAGCTGCGGAAGGTCTGCGACTGCAGGTTGGCGGCCACCGAGGTCAGGTCGTCGGCCGAGATGACCGACACCACGGCCGAACTCAGCATCAGCAAAATGAACTGGCTCGTGAGCGCCGGGTAGATGGCCTTGAGCGCGGGCTTGATGATCACGAAGCGGAAGATCTCCCAGGGCTTGAGGTTGAGCGCCCTGCCCGCCTCGATCTGCCCCTTGGGAATCGACTCGATGCCCGCGCGGATGATTTCCGTGGCGTAGGCGCCCAGGTTCACCACCATGGCCACCAGCGCGGCCGTCTGCGGCGACCAGCGCAGCCCGATGGCCGGCAGCGCAAAGAAAAAGAAGAACAGCTGCACGAGGAACGGCGTGTTGCGGATCACCTCGATGTAGGCGTTGACGACAAAGCGCAGCCAACCGGGCCCCGAGGTCTTGCCCCAGGCGCAAAAAATCGCGACCACCAGGCCCAGCAGCGTGGCCACGAGCGAGAGCTGGATCGTGATCCAGGTGCCCTTGAGCAGCAGCGGCCAGGCAGCGAAGACGGCGTCGAATTGAAACTGGTAGTTCATGGGTGGGGCGAGCACGGCGTGGCCGTGCGCATGCCTCGAAAGCAATGCTTGCAGCTTATATGAAACCGGTTTCAGGCCAAGCCAGGGATTTCCCTAGGTCAGTGTTTTGACAGCCCTTCTGCCTACACTCGCGCGATGCTGAATACATCCGAGGCCATCGCGTCCGCAGAGGTGCTTGCACCTCCTGCCGTGCAGCATTTCAGGCAAGCCCTGCTCTGGCCGCTGCGGCTGGTGCCGGCGCCCGACGCCAAGCCCACGCACCACGGCCCCTGGCATGTGCTGCGCGAGATGGGCGAGGCCTCGCCCTGGCGCGAGGAGATCGACGAATACACCGGCGACAGCAGCCGCTTCCACGAGCGGCACTACAACGAGTTCGTGAGCTTCCTGCCCTACGTGCAGCGCTTTCTCTACGGCGAGGGCCGCTCGAAGAACAAGGACGGCACGGGCACCGGCAGCGACGGCGATTCGCCGATGCGCATCTTCCGCCGCCACGACATTGCGGCCGTGCGCGTGGTGGCGCAGCAGGGCGACGCGCCGATCACGCTCGACGTGGTGCATTGCGACCTGTACTTCTTCTTCGACATCGACGTGGTGCTGCTCAACCTCGAGGTCGGCGCCAACCACCTGAGCCTTGCACAGGCGCAGGACCTGCTCTACCGCTTCGGCCGCGCCTACCCTGCGGGCTGGAACGCCGAGGGCGGCGCGCTGCATTGCATGGCCAGCGTCGAATGGCTGGCCGCCGACGGCCGCGTGCTCGCGCGCTCGGATGCGCAGCAGCGCGAAGCCTTTCTCTCGCACGTGGCCCAGCACCGCGCGCCGCGCATCTCGGCCCACTGGGCCTACCTGATGCAGCCGCTGGTGAGCGACCATTCCGACGAGCCCGGCGCGCTGCGCTACCGGCAGATCGAGTACTACCGCATGCCGCTGATGGCCTACCTTTCGCTCGACGATCCGAAGCGCCTCTCGCGCAACGACTTCATCCGGCTCGGCCTCGTCACCGGCGCGGCCGAGGCCGATGCGGCGCAGCATGCCCACCTGCCCTACGCGGAGCAGCACCTGGCCGACTTCGAGCACCGCTACTGCTACGACCGCTTCTGGGTCGATGCCGGCGCGGCGCCCAACACGCGCTACCTGTGCAACGGCCATGCGCTGATCGTGGTGGGCGATGCACGCTCCGAATTCTTCTGCTGCCGCGACCGCGGCGTGCTCGCGCAGTTCCGCCACCAGCACTTCCTGCTGTTCCTGATCGCGCATTTCCAGAAGGCGGCGCTGCTGATGTTCTCGGACCAGCTGGTCGAGGCCCTCAAGCGGCTCGACATCCACAGCACGCCGAGCGTGAAGCAGTTCAAGCGCGCGATCCGCTCGAGCTTCGAGCGCTTCCTGCGCTTCACGCACCGCTACTGGTTCCACGAGATCTCGGAGCAGGCGCAGGTGCGCGCGCTCTCCCACATGTGCACCGCGCACCTCGGGCTCGACCCGCTCTACGACGAGGTCAAGGCGCGCATCGCCGACATGAACACCTACCTGGATGCCGACAGCCTGCGCCGGCAGGCCAGCACCGTGGTGCGGCTCACGGTGGTCACGCTGTTCGGCCTGATCGGCACGGTGACCACGGGCTTCCTCGGCATGAACCTGCTGGCCGAGGCCGACGCGCCGCTGTGGCGCAAGGCGCTCTGGTTCGGCGTGGTGTTCGTCTTCACGACCTGGCTCACGATCTACACGATGGTGAAGTCGCAGCGGCTGTCGGACTTCATCGACGCGCTGTCGAACGACCGGCTGAGCTTCAAGGGCAAGCTGGCCGCGCTCGCGCGCGTGTGGCGGCGCGGAGCGGACTGAACGGTCAGAACACGATCTTCGCGCTGGGCACCGCGCGGATCGGCACGCCGAAGCTCGTGATGTCCGACAGCGTGGCGTTGTGGTGGGCGCGGATGAAGTCGCCGGTGGCGTGCGGCTTGTCGTGCGAGGTGTGCGCGTCGGCCGCAAGCACGACCTCGTAGCCGAGCGCTGCGGCGCGGCGCGCGGTGGTGTCCACGCAGAACTCCGACGAGTAGCCGCAGACCACCACGCACTGCACCGCATGCCCCGCGAGCCATGCCTGCAGCGGCGTGCGCAGGAACGAATCGGGCGTGGCCTTGCGGATCTTCGTGTCGTCCGGACCGACCTCCAGCGCGCTCGAAAGCTGCCAGCGCTCGGAATCGAATTCGAGGTCGACGGCGTTCTCGTGCTGGATGAACGCCACCGGCACGCCCGCGGCACGCGCACGCGCGGTGAGCTCGTTGATGCGCTGCGCGACCTCGGCGGCCTCGTGGGGCCGCGGCAGGTCGTCATAGAGGCCACGCTGCATGTCGATGACGAGAACGGCAGTTTTCATGGGGGAGGAGGAGAAGGCAGGATCCTGGACCGCCCCGAGTATGACGCCGGCACCCGCCGGACGACGCGCCCCTCAACTCCAGGCGCTCACCTCCAGCCGCACCTTGCCGCTGATGCCGGGCGCCGCCGGTGCCGCGCCCAGGCTCGAAAGCGGCACGATGAACTGCAGCTTGCCATCGGCCAGCTGCTTGGGGCTCATCGGCAGCGAGGCCTGCCCCGCGGTGTCGGTCTGCCAGCCGTACTTCACGTTCCAGTTCTGCGCCGGGTCGTCGGGCTGCGGCGGCGCGATCTCGATCACCAGCGTGTCGCGGAACAGCGAGCTGCCTTCGTAGTGGCCGTCGAGCCAGAACTTCTTGTTCACCTGGTAGTCGGGCACGCGCACGCCGAGCGTCATCGCATAGGCCAGCGTCGGCCGGTCCTGCTTCACGCGCGCCTTGTTGGCAAGGAACACGGTCGAGAGATAGATCGAGCGGCGCTCGGGCTTTTCGGGGTCGGTCAGTTCCTTGTGCGTGCGGCAGGCGGGCGAGTCTTCCTCGGCCACGCGCCGGCTCAGGTACCAGCGCTTGCCGCGCGGCGCGGCCAGCAGTTCGACCTGGTAGAGCGCGTCGACGTCGGCGTCCTTGGGCAGGTCCGGCGGCAGGGTCACGCCATCGACCTCGAACCAGAGATCGACGCGCACGTCGCCGAACAGGAAGCGCACGAGGTTCTGGTAGGCCTCCTCGGAGTTGACGATGCCGAAGTAGCCCGAGTGCGAACGAAAGGCGTAGGCGGTGGCCACCGGCTTGCTGCGCCTGGCCTCGTCGATGGACCAGAGCGAGGCGTTCTCGATGCGCACCAGCCCGTCGCTGCCGTGGCCCGCGAACATGCGCGAGAGGCCTTTGGCGGCCTCGTAGTCGCCGCGGTTGGAGCCCACCATGCAGAAGAAGCGTTCGGGCGGAAACGCGGCGGCCGGCAGGTAGTCCATGCGGCCGTCGACCGGCGCCGTGTCCATGAACTCCGACATCCGCTCGCGGTTGAAGGTGTTCATCTCGTTGGCCGTGAGCCAGGCCGGCACGTTGATGCCGCCCATGTCGATGCCGTTGTGCGGCGTGGCGTAGGTGAACACCTTGTCGACGCAGGCGCGCGCCGCCGCATCGCCGAGCGCCGGGTTCTGCAGGAAGGCCCGCACCACCAGCCCGCCCATCGAGTGCGCCACCAGGTAGCAGCGGAAGTCGGCCGGCGAGAAAGCGGCTCCTTCGCGCAGTGCCACCAGGTCGCGCACGCGAAGGATCAGCTTGCTCAAGCCCTGCGCGTAGATCTTCACGTCGCGCGACTTGCCGTCGCCCAGCAGCTCCGAGCCGCCGTCGTAGTAGCGGTAGATGACGATCGATGCGGCCGGAATGCCGTCCACGTCCTTGCCGGTTTCGTCGGGCGAAGGCTTCCAGTCGTTGTCGAGGATATCGAGGCCGTTCTGGTAGACGCTCTGGTACTGGAAGTCGGCCAGGAGGCGCACCACGGGCGATTCGAAGACGAACTTCTGCGCCGGCGCATCCTTCTTCACGGTGGCGCGGTAGACGGTGGAGCCCACGTTGAATCCGCAGAACGGATCGGCCGCGGTGTCGTCGCGCTCGGCCTCGGTCATGGCGTAGCCGCGCACGTAGATGATGGGATAGCGGTTGCTGCTCATGGTCTGGTCGCCTCCTTGAAGCCCGCGGAACGTGGCGCGCTTCAGTGTGCCGCGCGATGCCGCAGGCGGCCATAGAACGCATGGCATACGACGAGCGGCGCGGAAATGTCCCTGTGCGCCGAATGTTTCTGCCGCTGAAACCATTGGTGGCGGGGCGGCGGCTAAGCTCGCGCCGCAAAAACCGGACAACACCTCGCCATGATCTCCTTTCTGAAGCGCCGCCTTCGCAGCTATGGCACCTCGCTCTTCGCGGCGAGCTGCGCGCTCGTCGCGGGCTGCACCAGCAACAGCGGATGCGAGGCGCGCTACGACGCATCGCCGCAGTTCAAGGGCTGCAGCTTCCAGAACCCGCCGAACCCGGACGTGCTGCCTTCGGCCAGCGGCTGGCGGATCTGGTCGCGCTTCATCGTCGGCGACAAGGTGGGCACCGTGCCGGTCGACCCGATCCCGGTGCGCATGCTGTCCACCGCCGACCTGGAGGCGCTCGACCCCAGGGCCAACCACGTGGTGCGGCTCGGCCATTCGTCGCACCTGCTCAAGCTGCAGGGCAAGTACTGGCTGATCGACCCCGTGTTCAGCGAGCGCGCGTCGCCGTTCACCTTCGTCGGTCCCAAGCGCTTCCACAAGCCGCCGCTCACGCTCGAGCAGTTGCCACCGATCGAAGGCCTGATCCTCTCGCACGACCACTACGACCACCTCGACGTGGCCACCATCGAGTACCTCGCGCTGCGCGTGCAGCGCTACTTCGTGCCGCTGGGCGTGCGCGCGCGGCTGGTGGCCATGGGCGTGCCTGCGGAGCGCGTGACGGAGCTCGACTGGTGGCAAGGCAGCGAGCACGACGGCGTCAAGCTCACCGCCACGCCGGCGCAGCACTTTTCGGGCCGGACGCTGACCGACCGCGACCGCACGCTGTGGGCTTCATGGGTGGTGCAAAGCGGCGAGCAGCGCATCTTCTACAGCGGCGACTCGGGCTACTTTGCGGGCTTCAAGCAGATCGGCGAGCGCTTCGGCGGCTTCGACCTGGCGCTGATGGAAAACGGCGCCTACGACGCCTACTGGCCGGCCGTCCACATGACGCCCGAGCAGAGCGTGCAGGCCTTCGAGGACCTGCGCGGCAAGGTGCTCTATTCGGTGCACAACAGCACCTTCGACCTCGCCTTCCACACCTGGCACGATCCGCTGGACCGCATTGCCGACCTGTCGCAGGCCAAGAAGATCGAGCTCGCCACGCCGGTGATCGGCGAAGTGCTCACGGTGGGAAAGGCCCGCACCAACGAGCGCTGGTGGCAGGGCCTGCGCTGAGGCGAAAAGGCGCTAGCCGCGTTCCTTGCGCTCGCGCGCCCGGCGCTGCTGCCGGGTCTCGCCGGCCTGCGCCGCGATGCGGTCCTTCTCGCGCTGCTTGGCCCCGCGCTTCAGGCGCATGCGCCGGCCGAACCAGAAGCTTGCAAGGCCCGTGATCACCGCGATCACGAGGCCGATGATGCTGATGTCGATGCCGCCCATCACAGCACCCGCACGATGCTCGTCGGCTTGAAGCCGAGGTCGGCCGCCTTGCCCTTGCGCGCTCGGCTGCCGCGCGCATTGTTGAGCGTGCGGATTTCCAGGGTTTCATCGCGCTCCTTGCCGCCGCGGCCGATGCCTTCGATCTTCACGCTGCGCGTGTAGGCCGCGGCACCCGCCAGCGTGTCCTTGGCGTCGAGGTCGATCAGCGTGAGCCCACGGCCGCCCTTGGGCAGGCTCTTGAGCTCGGCGATGTCGAAGGTCAGGATGCGGCCGCCGGTCGAGGCGCAGGCCACGTGCGTGGCGGCCGGCATCGGCTCGGCGCCGCTCGCCCCGCCTACCAGGGACGGGCGGCACAGCTGCTCGCCCTCGCCCACGTCGATGAAGGCCTTGCCGCCGCGCTGGCGCGACATCATGTTCTCGACGGTGGCAATGAAGCCGTAGCCACCGGTGTTGGCCAGCAGCACGCTGGCGCCCACCGGGCCCGCGAAGAAGTGCGTGACGTGCGTGCCGGCATCGAGCTCGATCAGCGTGGTCACGGGCTGGCCGTCGCCGCGCGCACCGGGCAGCGAGGCCACGGGCACGGTGTAGACGCGCACGCTCTTGTCCTTGGCCGAGCCGAACACCAGCAGCGTGTCGACGCTGCGGCATTCGAAGGCGCCGTAGAGCGCATCGCCCGACTTGAAGCTGTACTCTGGCGCGGCCGAGCCGTTGGCGCCGTTCGCCGCGGCCTTCTCGCTCGCCCAGCCCTTCTGCGCGCGGACCCAGCCCTTCTGCGAGACGATCACGGTCACAGGCTCGTCGACCACCTTCACTTCGGCCACGGCGCGCTTCTCGGCCTGGATCAGCGTGCGGCGCGGGTCTTCGAAGGTCTTGGCATCGGCCTCGATTTCCTTCACCAGCAGGCGGCGCAGCGCGGCCGGGCTGCCGAGGATGTCCTCGAGCTTCTTCTGCTCCGTGCGCAGCTCGTCGAGTTGTTGCTGGATCTTGATGGCCTCCAGCCGCGCAAGCTGGCGCAGCCGGATTTCAAGAATGTCTTCCGCCTGGATTTCGCTGAGATTGAAGCGCGCGATCAGCGCAGCCTTCGGATCTTCGGCCGCGCGGATGATCGCGATCACCTCGTCGATGTTGAGCAGCACCAGCTGCCGCCCCTCGAGGATGTGGATGCGGTCCATCACCTTGTTCAGGCGGAACCGCGAGCGCTTCTCGACGGTGACCTCGCGGAACGCGATCCACTCGTTGAGCATCTGGCGCAGCGACTTCTGCGTGGGCTTGCCGTCGATGCCCACCATCGTGAGGTTGATCGGCGACGAGGTTTCGAGCGAGGTCTGCGCAAGCAGCGTGGTGATGAACTCGTCCTGGCTGATGCGCGAGGTCTTGGGCTCGAACACCAGGCGCACCGCGGCGTCCTTGCTGGACTCGTCGCGCACCACGTCGAGCACCGAGAGCATCGCGGCCTTGAGCTGGGTCTGGTCGGCGGAGAGCGCCTTCTTGCCGGCCTTGACCTTCGGATTGGTGATTTCCTCGATTTCCTCGAGCACCTTCTGCGTGCTGACGCCCGGCGGCAGCTCGTTGACCACCAGCTGCCACTGGCCGCGCGCGAGGTCCTCGATCTTCCAGCGCGCGCGCACCTTCAGCGAGCCGCGGCCGGTGCGGTAGGCGTCGGCGATGTCGGCCGGGCCGCTGATGATCTGCGCGCCGCCCGGGTAGTCGGGGCCGGGCACGATCTGCAGCAGCTCCTCGTCGCTGAGCTTGCCGTTCGACTTGATCAGCGCCACGCAGGCATCGGCGATCTCGCGCAGGTTGTGGCTCGGGATCTCGGTGGCCAGGCCGACCGCGATGCCGCTCGCGCCGTTGAGCAGCGTGAAGGGCAGCCGCGCGGGCAGAAGGCGCGGCTCCTCGGTGCTGCCGTCGTAGTTGGGGATGAAGTCGACCGTGCCTTCGTCGATCTCGTCGAGCAGCAGGCTGGTGATGCGCGCGAGGCGCGCCTCGGTGTAGCGCATGGCCGCGGCGCCGTCGCCGTCGCGGCTGCCGAAGTTGCCCTGGCCGTCGACCAGCGGATAGCGCTGCGAAAAATCCTGCGCCATGCGCACCAGCGCGTCGTAGGCGGCCTGGTCGCTGTGCGGGTGGAAGCGGCCGAGCACGTCGCCGACCACGCGCGCGCTCTTGACCGGCTTGGCGCCCACGGTGCCGTTGGCGCCGCCGAAGCCCAGGCCCATGCGCGACATCGAATACAGGATGCGCCGCTGCACCGGCTTCTGGCCGTCGGACACGTCGGGCAGCGCGCGGCCCTTGACCACGCTGAGCGCGTATTCGAGGTAGGCGGTCTGTGCGTAGTCGGCCAGTGTGAGGGTGGTGTCGCCGTCGGTGGGACCCTGGAGATCGAGCGGAGGTTGGGAGTCGTCCATGGAGAAGAGAGAAAGAAAAACAGTTGCGGGCCGTGCGCTTGCGCGTTCAGCCTAGTGTGAAAGCCTCGTGCACTGCGGACTGCACGGCGCCGCCGAGCACCGCGCCGCCGCCGGCCACGTAGATCCAGTCGCCGATCACCGCGGCGCCCACCGCATGGCGCGGCGTGGGCATCGGGGCATGGCGCTGCCAGCTGTCGGCCACGGGATCGTAGCTCTCCATCTGGCCGAACACCCTGGCCTGGCGCGGCACGCCGCCCACCAGGAAGCCGCCCTCCCCGCCCATCGCGAAGAAGCGGCCGCGGTACACCACGAGGCCGTGGCCCGAGCGCGCCGTGGGCAGCGGCGCACGCAGCTCCCAGGTGTCGCGCGCGGGCAGGTAGACGTGGTGCAGGTCGGTGTTGTATTCGAAGGTGTTGAAGCGCCCGCCGATCACGTGGATCTGGCCGCCGTGCGCCACGCAGCCCACGTGGTCGCGCGCACCGGGCAGCGGCTTGGCGGAGGACCAGCGGTCCGCCTTGGGGTCGTAGACCTCGTGCCAGCCCACGCTCGCGCGTTCGGCCGCAGGCTCGGAGGCGCCGCCGATCAGGTGCAGCACGCCGCCCTGCATCACCGCGGCCGCGGCGCCGCGCGGTCGCGGCAGCGGCGCGATGGCGCTCCAGCGGTTGGCTGCGATCTCGTACACGTAGGCGTTGGTGTCGGAGCGGCGGTTCTGCTCGACGAACCCGCCCAGGGCGTAGATCCGGTCGCCATCGGCCGCCACCGCCACGTGGTTGGCGCCGCGCGGCAGCGGTGCGCCGTCGAGCCAGCCGTCGGCCTTGGGGTCGTAGATGTGGTGGTAGTCGCGGTTGACCGCGCCCTCGCCATAGCCGCCGACCACGTGCATCCGCCCTTGCGCCGCAGTGGCCCAGGCCATCTCGCTGCGCGGAATGGGCAAGGCCGCGCGCTGCTCCCAGCGCCCCTGCGGGCCGGCCGGTGCGGGGCTGTCGGTGACGCGCTGTGCTTCCTGCTCGGGCGTCATGTGGTGCGGAACGCCGCCCTGCAGCCGCGCATAGGGCTCCTTCGACGAAGGCGCCGGCGGCAGCGTGTCGTGGGTGGCCGCGTGCTGCGCGCGCGCGGCCCCGGCCACCGCACAGGCGGCGGTCGCAAGGACGAAGCTTCGGCGGTGCATGAAGAAGGGCTCCTTCATCGGCGGGGAAAGGCGGGGCGGGCCATCAGGACACCGGAGCGTCCGGGCCGCTGTCCGGCACCGCCGATGGCTCGGGCGCATCGGGCATGGCCGGCATGGCGCCCGGCGAATCGGGCGGCATGTTGCCGCGGCCCAGGGCACCGCCCTTGGGCACCGTGAGTTCCATGCGGATGCGCCCCGGCGCCTTGCCGCCGCGCGCGCCGCCGCCCGCCATGGCCGAGCCCCCGGCCGACGGCTTGAGGTAGGCGTAGAGCTGCAGCACGGTCTGCACGTAGTTCTGCGTTTCCTTGTAGTTGGGGATCTTGTTGCCCGCGCGCTGCACCGCGCCCTCGCCCGCGTTGTAGGCAGCGAGCGCCAGCTCGATCTGGCCCGGGAACATGGCGATCAGGTCGCGCAGGTAGCGCGAGCCCGCGGCAATGTTGATGCGCGGGTCGAACAGCTTCTTCTCGATGGTGCTGCGCTTGTCGGCTGCGACGCCGTAGCGCTGCGCGGTGGCCGGCATGAGTTGCATGAGCCCCATCGCGCCCTTGGGCGAAACGGCCTGGGCATCGAAGCCCGATTCGGTGGCGATCAGTGCCTGCAGCAGTTCGTAGTCGATCGAATGCTTGTTCGACGCATCGCGCAGCGCGGCCTTGGCGGTCTTGTAGCTTGGCGAGGCTTCGAACAGCGCCAGCAGGGTTTGCGAGGCCTGCGGCACCTTTCCATCGAGCTTGCGCCCGCCGCGCGCGAACGGCGCCAGGCCCTGCGCGGTGTCGAAGCTCTGGCCGCGGCGAAAGAAGACCTGGTAGCGCTCGTCGATCTTTTCCGACGCGAAGTGCGCCACGCCCTTGCTGTCGATGTAGCCGTAGACGTCAGCGGCGTGCGCGAGCCCCTGCTGCGCGCACAGCAGCAGGGCCAGGAGCAACGGACGCATGAAATCTGGAATTTTCACGAGGGTGGTCAAACATCGATGTCGACATCGTCGGCGCGCAGTTCCATCAGTTCGCGCCGGGCGGCTGCCTCGCCCTTGCCCATGAGCTTGGTGATCTCGCCCTGGGTGGAGCTGAAGTCGAAGCGCCCCAATTGCACCTTCATCAGGCGTCGGGTATCGGGATTGAGCGTGGTTTCCCACAATTGTTCCGCGCTCATTTCGCCCAGGCCCTTGAAGCGGCTGATGCTCCAGGCGCCTTCGCGCACGCCATCTTTACGCAATTTGTCGAGCGTGGCCGTGAGTTCGCCCTCGTCGAGCGCATAGACCTTGGAGGCCGGCTTCTTGCCGCGCGCAGGCGCATCGACGCGGAACAGCGGCGGCTTTGCGACATACACGTGGCCGGCTTCGATGAGTTTCGGAAAGTGGCGGAAGAACAGCGTGAGCAGCAGCACCTGGATGTGCGAGCCGTCCACGTCGGCATCCGAGAGGATGCAGATCTTGCCGTAGCGCAGGCCGCTCATGTCGGGCGAATCGGTGGGGCCGTGCGGATCGACGCCCACGGCCACCGAGATGTCGTGGATTTCGGTGTTGGCGAACAGCCGGTCGCGCTCCACTTCCCAGGTGTTGAGCACCTTGCCGCGCAGCGGCAGGATGGCCTGGCTTTCCTTGTCGCGGCCCATCTTGGCGCTGCCGCCGGCGGAGTCGCCCTCGACCAGGAAGACTTCGTTGTGGCTGATGTCCTTGCTCTCGCAATCGGTCAGCTTGCCGGGCAGCACGGCCACGCCGGAGCCCTTGCGCTTCTCGACCTTCTGGCCGGCGCGCTGGCGCGTCTGCGCGGCCTTGATGGCCAGCTCGGCAAGCCTGCGGCCGTAGTCGACGTGCTGGTTGAGCCAGAGCTCGAGCGCCGGTCGCACGAAGCTCGACACCAGGCGCACGGCATCGCGCGAATTGAGGCGTTCCTTGATCTGGCCCTGGAACTGGGGGTCGAGCACCTTGGCGCTCAGCACGTACGAGGCGCGTGCGAACACGTCCTCGGGCAGCAGCTTCACGCCCTTGGGCAGCAGCGAGTGCAGCTCGATGAAGCCCTTCACCGCGGTGAACAGGCCGTCGCGCAGGCCGCTCTCGTGCGTGCCGCCGGCGCTGGTGGGAATCAGGTTGACGTAGCTCTCGCGCACCGGCTGGCCGTCTTCGGTGAAGGCCACGCACCAGTCGGCGCCCTCGCCCTCGGCGAAGTTGTCGGCGTTCTTGTCGGCGTGGCCGCTGCCTTCGAACAGCGGGATCACGGGGTCGCCGTTGAGCGTCTGCATCAGGTAGTCGCTCAGGCCGCCCTTGTAGAGCCACTGCTGGGTTTCCTTGGTCTTCTCGACCGTGAGCGTGACGCTCACGCCCGGCATCAGCACGGCCTTGCTGCGCAAGAGGTGGGTGAGCTCGGCCATCGGCAGCGCGGCGGTCTCGAAATACTTGGCGTCGGGCCAGGCGCGCACGGTGGTGCCCTGCTTGCGCTCGCCGGCTTCGAGCTTGCGCACCTGCAGCGGCTCGATCACGTCGCCGCCGCTGAAGGCCAGCCTGGCGACCGAGCCTTCGCGGTGGGTCGTGACTTCGAGCCGCTTCGACAGCGCGTTGGTCACCGACACGCCCACGCCGTGCAGGCCGCCCGAGAAGCTGTAGGCGCCGCCCGAGCCCTTGTCGAACTTGCCGCCGGCGTGCAGCCGGGTGTAGACCAGTTCGACCACGGGGGCTTTTTCTTCAGGATGCAGGCCGAAGGGAATGCCGCGGCCGTCGTCCTCGACGCTGACCGAGTTGTCGGCATGCAGCGTGACCTTGATCTTCTTGCCGTGGCCCGCCAGCGCCTCGTCGGCGGCGTTGTCGAGCACTTCCTGGATGACGTGCAGCGGGTTGTCGGTCCGGGTGTACATGCCCGGGCGCTGCTTCACGGGCTCCAGGCCCTTGAGCACGCGGATGGAGCCTTCCGAGTACCCGGAGGACGCGGACGATGAACTGGGGGGAGTCTTGGGGGGAGTCGCCATGGGGGCGGATTGTAGTCAGTCGCCGCCAAACAACTGGATACCCATACAGGCACGCGGCGCGTTCACGGCAGGGCGCGGGCTTTGATGCCTGTTGCGCATCAAAGCCGGCGCCACAAATCATCAATGGCCTTGGCCGCCAGCGCACCTGCCAAAGTGGCCAGTCGCTACATTCGACGCCATGCAAGCCTCTTCTCCCACTCTCTCGATCAAGCAGGTGCTGATCTGCGGCGCCATGATCGTCACGCTCTCCATGGGCATCCGCCACGGCTTCGGCCTCTGGCTGCAGCCGATCACGCAGGCGCAGGACTGGAGCCGCCAGACCTTCTCGTTCGCGCTGGCCGTGCAGAACCTGTCGTGGGGCATCTTCGGCGTGTTCGCGGGCATGGTGGCGGATCGCTTCGGCGCCTTCCGGGTGCTGATCGCCGGCACGGCCTTCTATGCGCTGGGCCTGCTGGGCATGGCGTATTCGCCCACGCCGCTGCTGTTCACGCTGAGCGCCGGCGTGCTGATCGGCGCGGCGCAAGCCGGCACCACCTATGCGGTCGTCTACGGCGTGATCGGGCGCCAGATCCCGGCCGAGCGGCGCTCCTGGGCCATGGGCGTGGCGGCGGCGGCCGGCTCCTTCGGGCAGTTCCTTTTGGCGCCGATCGAGGGGCTCTTGATCAGGCAGCTGGGCTGGCAGAGCGCGCTTGCGGCGGTGGCGATGCTGGCGCTGGTGATCATGCCGCTGGCCTTCGGCCTGCGCGAACCGCAGCGCGGCGCGCTCGCCGGGCACCGTGACCAGTCGGTGCTGCAGGCGGTGGGCGAGGCCTTCCGCTACCCGAGCTTCGGGCTGCTGATGGCGGGGTATTTCGTCTGCGGCTTCCAGCTCGCCTTCATCGGCATCCACATGCCGACCTACCTGCGCGACCAGCGCCTGCCAGCCGAGGTGGCGGGCTACGCGCTGGCGCTGATCGGGCTCTTCAACGTGTTCGGCACCTACACGGTCGGGCTGCTGGGCCAGAAGCTGGCCAAGCGCAAGATCCTGGCGGCCATCTACTTTGCGCGGGCGGTCTCGATCGCGCTGTTCCTCCTGGCGCCCATTTCGCCGCTCAGCGTGTACGTGTTCTCGGCGGCCATGGGCTTTCTCTGGCTGTCGACGGTACCCGCCACCAACGCGATCATCGCGGGCATCTTCGGCGTGGCGCACCTGTCGATGCTCAGCGGCTTCGTGTTCCTGAGCCACCAGGTCGGCTCGTTCATCGGCGTCTGGCTGGGCGGCTACCTGTACGACACCACGGGCAGCTACGACATCGTCTGGTACATCGCGATCGCGCTGGGCGTGTTCGCGGCGCTGATCAACCTGCCGGTGAAGGAAAGCGCCATCGCGCGCGGCGGCCGGCCGGCCGCCATGCCCGGCTGACCCTGGCCGTGGACAATGGCCCCATGACTCCGCAGATGCGCCACCGCCTCGTGCACGCCGGCTGGCTGGCCGCCGCGCTGGCGGCGCTGGGCGGCGTCTTTGCGCTCTACGTGCACCCGGATTTCCTGGTCACGCTGGTCGACCAGGTCTGGTCTTGTTTCTGATTGCTATGAAAGATGTAGCGCCTTCGCATGGCGGACCGGAGCCGTCGGGATGGATCGTGCGGTGGTCGCACCTGCTCGCCCCTGGGGCCACCGTGCTCGACGTGGCCTGCGGCCATGGGCGGCACATGCGGTGGTTCGCGGCGCGCGGGCATGCGGCGACGGGCGTGGACCGCTCGGCGGAAGCCGCCGAGGCCGCGGGCGCCTTCGGCCGCGTGCTGGTCGCCGACATCGAGGCCGGCCCCTGGCCGTTCGCGGGCCAGGCCTTCGGCGCGGTGGTCGTCACCAACTACCTGTGGCGCCCGCGCATGGCGGACATCGTGGCCGCGGTCGCCCCCGGCGGCGTGCTTCTGTACGAAACCTTCGCGGCCGGCAACGAGACGGTGGGCAAGCCCTCGCGCCCCGACTTCCTGCTGCAGCCCGGCGAACTGCTGGCCGCATGCAAGGATTTGCGCGTGGTGGCCTACGAGGACGGCTTTGTTGCCGAACCGGCGCGCTTCGTGCAGCGCATCGCGGCCATCCGCGCCGGCAATGCCGACGCCGGCCAGCCCCCGCGCCATCTGCTGCAGGGAAACTGAGCCCGCCGGGGCGGCCGTTTCCGGGAATGCCGGAGTCAGTAGAATCGGCGCTTTCGTCCACCCGACAGAGAGATTCCCCTTGGAGCAACTGACAGGCAGCATCGTCGCTCTCGCCACGCCGATGCACGACGACGGCAGTGTCGACTACCCCGCCCTTCGCCGGCTGATCGACTGGCACATCGACGAAGGCACCGATTGCCTCGGCGTGGTCGGCACCACCGGCGAATCGCCCACGGTCGACGTGGAAGAGCATTGCGAGATCATCCGCGTGGCGGTCGAGCAGGCCAAGGGCCGCGTGCCCGTGATGGCCGGCTGCGGCGCCAACTCGACCAAGGAAGCCATCGAGCTCGCCAAGTTCGCCAAGGGCGTGGGCGCCGATTCGCAGCTGCAGGTCGTGCCCTACTACAACAAGCCGACGCAGGAAGGCCAGTACCAGCACTTCAAGGCCATCGCCGAAGCCGTGGGCGACCTGCCCACCGTGCTGTACAACGTGCCGGGCCGCACCGTGGCCGATATGGCGCACGACACCGTGCTGCGCCTCGCGCAGGTGCCGGGCATCATCGGCATCAAGGAAGCCACCGGCAACATCGAGCGCGCGCAGTGGCTCATCCGCGACCTGCCCAAGAACTTTGCCGTCTATTCGGGCGACGACCCCACTGCAGTCGCCCTCATGCTCTGCGGCGGCCAGGGCAACATCAGCGTCACGGCCAACATCGCGCCGCGCAAGATGCACGAGCTGTGCGTGGCGGCCATCGCAGGCGATGTACGCCGCGCGATGCAGATCCAGTTCGAGCTGATGCCGCTGCACCGCCACCTGTTCGTGGAGCCCAACCCGATCCCGCTGAAGTGGGCCATGTCCAGGCTCGGGCTGTGCGGCGGCGCATTGCGGCTGCCGCTCACCGAGCTGGCGGAAACGAACCGGCCCGTGGTCGAGGCTGCCTTGCGCGCCACCGGCCTGCTCAAGGGCTGACCCTCCCCGCTTTTCTTCCCGACACCTCCCATCGCTTTCCCCTGCCGCATCGAGGTTACGCAACCTTTTGCCTGAACCGTGCTCAGAGAGTGCGGGCAAAGCGGCCCACAGATTGACCGAACCCATTCCAACAAGGAAGACGACGTTGAAGAACCTTTCGCACATTTCGCGAGCTGCATTGCTGGCCACCCTCGTTGTCAGCCTCGCCGCCTGCTCCGTTCTCGAGAGCGACAAGATCGACTACAAGAGCGCCGGCAAGGCCCCGACGCTCGAAGTCCCGCCCGACCTGTCGCAGCTCTCGCGCGAGAACCGCTATGCGGTGCCGGGCGGTGCGGTCACGGCCAACGCCTACCAGGCCGGTGCCGCCAATGCGCCGGGCATTCCCACCGCGGTGGCCAACATCGGCGACGTGCGCATGGAGCGCTCGGGCACGCAGCGCTGGATCGTCATCAACCGCTCGCCCGACCAGCTCTGGGATCCGGTGAAGGACTTCTGGCAGGAAAGCGGCTTCCTCCTGACCACCGAGCAGCGCAACCTCGGCATCATGGAAACCGACTGGGCCGAGAACCGCGCCAAGCTGCCGCAGGACATCATCCGCGGCACGCTGGGCAAGCTGGTCGACTCGGTCTACTCGACCGGCGAGCTCGACCGCTTCCGCACGCGCCTGGAGCGCACGCCCACGGGCACCGAGATCTTCATCAGCCACCGCGGCATGCAGGAGGTCTACAACAACAGCCGCCAGGACCAGACCGTGTGGCAGCCGCGTCCGAGCGATCCTGAGCTCGAGACCGAGTTCCTGCGCCGCCTGATGGTCAAGCTCGGCGTGACGCAAGAGCAGTCGAAGATCCTGGCCGCCACCACGGCGCCCTCCAAGACCGCGACCGTCGCCAACGTGAGCGGCCAGCCGGTCGTGCAGATCAACGAAGGTTTCGACCGCGCATGGCGCCGCGTGGGCCTGGCGCTCGACCGCACCGGCTTCACCGTGGAGGACCGCGACCGCAGCGCCGGCATCTACTACGTGCGCTACGTGACCCCGAACCCCGACAAGAAGGAGCCCGGCTTCTTCGGCAAGCTGTTCGGCAGCTCCGAGAAGAACGAAGCACCGATCAAGTTCCGCATCCTCGTGAAGGGCGGCCAGGGCGAGAGCACCACGGTCTCGGTGCTGAACGCGAACGGCGCGCCCGAAACCTCGGCGAACGCGCAGCGCATCGTCCAGGTCATCGCCGACGACCTGAAGTAAGCCGCATGCTCCGCTTCCGAAGCCTCGGCAGCGGCAGCACGGGCAACGCCGCGCTGGTGGAATCCACCAGCGGCGGGCGCACTTCGCGGCTCCTGGTCGACTGCGGCTTCGGCCTGCGGCAACTCGATATTCGGCTTGCCAAGGCCGGCCTCGAAGCCGGCGACATCGACGCGGTCTTCATCACCCACGAGCACGGCGACCACATCGGCTGCGCCCACTCGCTGTCGCGGCGCAGCCGCATTCCCGTCTGGATGAGCGAAGGCACCTGGCTGGCCACCGGGGCCCGCGATTTCGAAGGCCGGCTCAACCTGGCGCGGGACGATGCCGAGTTTGCGGTCGGCGACATCGCGGTGCGGCCTTTCACCGTGCCGCACGATGCGCGCGAGCCGCTGCAGCTTCGCTGCTCCGACGGCGCGCGCACGCTGGGCGTGCTGACCGACCTCGGCCATGCCACCGCGCATGTGCTGGCCCGCCTGAGCGGCGTGCATGCGCTGCTGCTCGAGTTCAACCACGACAGCGAACTGCTCGCCAATTCGGCCTATCCGGCCTTCCTGAAGCTGCGCGTTGGCGGCAGGCACGGACACCTGTCGAACGATGCGGCCGCGGAAATCGCACGCGCGGTGCGCCACGACGGCCTGCGCCACGTGGTCGCGGCCCATCTGAGCGAGCAGAACAACCGTCCCGACATCGTGCGGCGCCTGATGGCCGAAGCCCTCGGCGGGCACGAGGCCGAGATGCTCACGGCCAGTGCGTCGGAAGGCTCGCCCTGGCTGGACGTGTGATCGCGCGGCGTTGCTGTTGCGCGCCCCCATGCAAAAAGCCGCCACCAGGCGGCTTTTTGCTGGGTGAACGAACACCCGGGTCTATTGCTTCGGCGCTTCGTTCTTCTTGGCGGCCTCGGTCGCGGCATTGGCGGCGTCCAGCGCCGAGGATGCACCCGGCGAAGGCGTGGTTGCGGCCGACGGATCGGTGCTGGTCGACGGGGCCGGTGCGGCGGCGGGCGGCGGCGGGGCCGGTTCGGTCACCGGGGCGGGCGGGGGTGTCACAACCGCCGGCGCGGCGTCCTCTTTCTTTCCGCAGGCCACGAGTGCGGCAGCGGCGATCAACGAAGCGAGCAGGACGGACGATGACTTCTTCATGGAAACTCCTTTGGCAATGGATGTCAGAACGAAAAAATTCTAGACCCGCATCGCCGCCCGTTTGTGTCTCGCGGCCTCATTCGCGGCATTGGCTTACAAGCCCAGTGTCGACGCCGGAAAGGCGGCAACGCCCACTCGCCACGACTCATCGATTGTTTCACGCAGTTCGCGCCGCGCCCGCGGATCGAAGCCGCACAGGCCCCGGCTGCGCTCGGGATCGGTGCGTTGGACGAACCACCCGGGCGTCCAGATGGCGCTCGGCACCGCGGTGCTGCCCGCCTCCGCACGCACCGCGCGGCATTCGATGATGTGGCCCCACATGCGCCGCCACGCAACGAAGCGCGCATGTGAACGTTCGACCGCATCGAAGCGCTGCGCCAGCAGCACGAAGCGGCGGCCCGCGGCCGACCAGGCCTGGAGCGCGTCGATGCTGGCCCGCTCGCCGAGCGGCCAGTCGGCAAAGTCGGGGTCGCTGAAGACCAGCTCTTTCCACCCCTGCCGGGCTGCGTTCGACAGCGCGGCCCGCACCATGCCCGCGAAGGCTTCGGGGCCATCGAAGCGTCCCTCGGGCAAGGCCGGTGCGGCCGCCGCGAAACTCTCACTCGGCATGGGCCCACCCCGCTTCGCACCACTCGGCCAGCAGTGCGAGCGCACCGTCGCTCGCGCGCGCCAGTTCGCGCGGCCCGAGCGCGCGCCGGTCGGCCAGCCGCCGCATCAGCGTTGCATCGGCCCCGCCTGCCCGAAAGCTCTCGCCGTTGATGTAGAGGTGCCGCGCGTCGTAGAGCATGCGCGTGCGGCGGTCGAGCGCCACGGCGTGCAGTTCCGCCGGTGCCTCGGCGCCTTCAGAGTCGAACCAGACGTTGGCCTTGGGCTCGGTCAGCGATTCGCCCAGCGCGCGGTCGATGGCGTCCGGATCGCGCAGCGCGGCGTCGACCGCCTTGCGCGCAAAGGCCTGCAGCGCGGCCGGCATCGCGGCCGGCGCCTCGACCGCGGGCTGCGTCGGATCGCGGTAGCGCGCGAGCTCGGCCGGGCCCGCATCTTCGAGCGCCTCGGCATAGGCCTGCGCCACGCGCGCCAGCAGGTCGGCGCCAAGCTCCCCCACCGCGGACGACCGCAGGCCGATGGAGCAGGTCATGCAGTTGTCGCCGACCGCCACGCCGTCGTGCGCATAGCGCGGCGGCAGGTACAGCATGTCGCCCGGCTCGAGCACAAAGCTCTGCTCGGGCTCGAAGTTCTCGAGGATCTTGAGCGGCACGCCCTGCTGCAGGCGCAGGTCGCTCTGCCGGCCGATCGACCAGCGCCGCCTGCCCTGCGCCTGCAGCAGGAACACGTCGTAGCTGTCGAAATGCGCGCCCACGCCGCCCTGGTCGCTCGCATAGCTGATCATCAGGTCGTCCAGCCGCGCATCGGGCAGGAAGCGGAACTGCTGCAGCAGCGCATGCACGCCGTCGTGATGCAGGTCGACGCCCTGCACCAGCAGCGTCCAGGCCGGCTGCTTGCGCGGCGGCAGCGCGCGCCGCGCGAGCGGCCCGTGCCTGAGCGTCCAGCCGGCCTTGCCGTGGCGGATGAGGCGCGATTCGACGTCCTCGCGCTCGGCCAGGGCAAAGAGCGCGCTGCGCTCGATCGGTGGCACCATGGCGGGTATGGCCTGGCGCACCAGCAACGGTTTCTTCTGCCAGTGCCGCCGCATGAACTGCGCGGCGCTCAGGCCGCCGAGCAACGGCAGCGGTTGTGTAATCTCCATGGGAGAATTCTGCAATGGAAATCTCTGAACAATGCGTGGTCGGCCTGACCTGGACGATGAAAGACACCCTGGGCGAAGTTCTGGACGTGCTCGACGAACCGGTGGAATTCATGGTGGGAGGCGATGACCTCTTCGACGTGATCGAAGCCGCCCTGCAGGGCCACGAGCCCGGCGCACGGGTGCAATTGCAGCTCGAGCCCGAACAGGGCTTCGGCGACTTCAACGACCAGCTGCTCTTTCTGGAGCCGCGTTCGCTGTTCCCCGAAGGCACCGAGGAAGGCATGACCTTCGACGGCGCCGCCCTGCCCCCAGGCGTGAGCGACGCCATGCCCAAGGACGTGATCTACACCGTGGCCGAGATCTACCCGGACCACCTGGTGCTCGACGGCAACCATCCGCTCGCCGGCATCGCGATCCGGCTCGACATCACGGTGCGCTCGGTGCGCGAGGCCACGGAAGAAGAAGTCGGCCGCGGCACGGCGGGCACGGCCTTCTTCAAGGTGCCGCCCACGGCGCCCGGCAACGACCTGCTGCACTGACTGCCGGCTGAACAAACCGCCGAAGCAAGCAAAAAAAGCCGGGCATTGCCCGGCTTTTTGCTTGCTGCGGCGCACGGGCTACATGCGCGAGATCTGGCCGTTGTCGATGCGCACGCGGTCGCCGATGCGCAGGTCGCCCGGATGCTGCACGTCGAAGGCACGGTAGCCGCCGCGGTCGGTCTGCACCGAGATGCGGTAGCTCTCGTAGGCGCGCGGCCCGTTGGCCTGTCCCTCGATGGTGTTGCCCAGCAGCGCGCCGCCCACGATGCCCAGCGCGGTGGCCGCGGCGCGGCCGCTGCCGTGCCCGAACTGGTTGCCCACCACGCCGCCGAGCACACCGCCCGCCACCGCGCCGCCGCCGGTGGTGCCGGTGCCCCCGGTTTCGCTGCGCAGCACCTCGATGTTGGCGACGTGGCCGTATTCGACATAGGCCGCCTCCTGGTAGGGCACCGCCTGCGGCGGCGCCTGGTAGGGATAGCGCGTCGTGTGATAGACCGGCGCGGGAGCAACGCAGGCCGTGAGCGTGGCAAGCGCCACCACGGAAGCGGCAATGGAAATGAAGCGCGTTGAAATTTTCATGTTGAGAGGCTCCTCGGATAAATCGGCGCATCCCGATGCGCCAAAGCCTGTATCCAACGTCTTGCCCGCCGTGGGGATGACGCAGGACACACACCGAAACGTAGGAGCGCGCCGCGAACCGCCAGTTCCGGTCTTTACGGGCCCGACACGAAGCCGCGCAAAGACGGGGAGCGGTCAGTGCTTGCCGGTGGAGCCGTAGCCGCCTTCGCCGCGTTGCGAGGCTGCAAATTCTGTGACCACGCGAAACTGCGCCTGCACCACCGGCACGATCACGAGCTGCGCGAGCCGCTCCATCGGCTGGAGCACGAACGGTGTGTCGCTGCGGTTCCAGGCGCTGATCTTGAGTTCGCCCTGGTAGTCGCTGTCGATCAGGCCCACCAGATTGCCGAGCACGATGCCGTGCTTGTGGCCGAGGCCCGAGCGCGGGAGGATCAGCGCCGCATAGGCCGGGTCGGCCAGGTGGATCGCGATGCCGGTGCCCACGAGCTGCCAGCCGTTGGGCTCCAGCGTGATCGGCGCATCGAGGCAGGCCCGGAGATCGAGCCCTGCGCTGCCGGGCGTGGCATAGGCGGGCAATTGGTCCACCATGCGTGGATCGAGGATACGGACGTCTACTTTCACTTCTACTTGCCTTGCTTGTGTTGCTGTTCTCTTTGCTTGCGGGCGGCTTCCTCGAGCAGCTGCTGCCACTTGGCGACACCGGGTGTGAGCTTCAGTCCCTTGAGCTTGCTGGCGAGCCAGAAAGCCGCGCCCGCCAGGAACACCAGCACAACGAGGGAAACGCCGGCCGACCACAGCGCCAGCAGCACCACGGCCCCCACGGCGGCCATGAGCTTGAGCGCCATGGGCGCCAGCGCCCCGGCGCCTGGCGCGGAGGCATCTCCGTTCGACGATTCGCGCCGCTGGGCCGCGGCCGCTGCCGCGCCCTGCGCGCCCGGTGCGGGCGTGATGCCCACGTCCAGGCCGTGGTCGCCCTCGTGCGCCGCCCGCTTCGGCAGCGCGGCCTGGGCCGACAGCCGCTCGACGTAACTGGCGAAGTCGCCATTGGGCGGCGTGTTCCATTGGGGGTTCATCAGACTCTCCAGTCGGGCAGCCGGGCGGCGATCTCGGTCATGAGTTCGCGTGCCAGGGTGAGCTTGGGCGCACGCGGCAGTTCGCGCGTGCTCGTTGCGTCCACCAGCAGCAGTGCATTGTCGTCCTGCCCGAAGGTCAGCGGCCCGATGTTGCCGACCAGGAGCGGAATTCCCTTGCGCTCGCGCTTGGCCTTGGCGTGCTCGGCCAGGTTCTCGCTCTCGGCCGCGAAGCCCACGCAGAACAGCTTGCGGGCCTGCGCGCGTTCGCTCTTGGCCACCGCCAGCAGGATGTCGGCGTTCTCGACGAAATTGAGCACCGGCGTCTTGCCGCTGCCGTCCTTCTTGATCTTTTGCTCGCTATGGGTGGCGGGCCGCCAGTCGGCGACAGCCGCCGTCGCTACAAAAATGCTAGCGGTCTGCGCGGCGTGAAGGGTGGCTTCGAGCATGTCCTGCGCGCTGAGCACGTCGATGCGGCTCACCCCGCGCGGCGTCGGCAGGTGCACCGGGCCGGCCACCAGCGTGACTTCGGCACCGGCCTCGCGCGCAGCGCGCGCAATGGCAAAGCCCATCTTGCCGGACGAATGGTTGGTGATGCCGCGGATCGGATCGAGCGGCTCGAAGGTGGGGCCCGCGGTCACCAGCACCTTCTGGCCCGCCAGCAGCTTGGGCACGAAGAAGGCCGTGATGTCCTCGAGCAGCTGCGCCGGCTCGAGCATGCGCCCGTCGCCGGTCTCCCCGCAGGCCTGCCAGCCGCTGCCCACGCCCAGCACTGTGGCGCCGTCGGCCGCCACCTGCACCAGGTTGCGCTGGGTGGCGGGATGCGCCCACATCTCGCGGTTCATGGCCGGCGCGATCAGGAGCGGCACGCGGTCCATGGGTCGGGCGAGGCACATCAGGCTCAGCAGGTCGTCGGCCCGGCCCTGCACCAGCCGCGCGATGAAGTCGGCGCTGCAGGGCGCCAGCACGATGGCGTCGGCCTCGCGGCTCAGGTTGATGTGCGGCATGTTGTTGGGCTCGCGCACGTCCCACTGCGAGGTGTAGACGGTGCGCCCCGAGAGCGCCTGCATCGTGACCGGCGTGATGAACTGCTCGGCCGCCTCGGTCATCACGACCTGGACGGTGGCGCCCGCCTTCACGAACAGGCGGCACAGCTCGGCCGACTTGTAGCAGGCGATACCACCGGTAAGGCCCAGGACGATGTGTTTGCCGGCGAGATCTTGCATGAGTCATATTGTTGCTCACATACCGACAAGATCAGGAACGGGATGGCCTTGGGCCGAAGGGGCACAAAGGGGACACCTATAATCGCAATTTCCCACTGCCCGGATCTCTGGTCCGGAACTGGCATGACCAAATTTGTCTTCGTCACCGGTGGTGTCGTATCTTCCCTTGGCAAGGGAATCGCCTCCGCCTCCCTCGCCGCGATCCTCGAATCGCGCGGCCTCAAGGTCACCCTCATCAAGCTCGATCCGTACATCAATGTCGACCCCGGCACGATGTCACCGTTCCAGCATGGCGAGGTGTTCGTCACCGACGACGGTGCCGAGACCGACCTCGACCTCGGCCACTACGAGCGCTTCATCACCACGCGGATGCGCAAGGCCAACAACTTCACCACTGGCCAGATCTACAAGACCGTGCTCGAGAAGGAGCGCCGCGGCGACTACCTGGGCAAGACGGTGCAGGTGATTCCGCACATCACCAACGAGATCCAGGAATACATCAAGCGCGGCGCCGGCCTGGGCACCGCGCATGAGGTGGACGTGGCCATCGTCGAGATCGGCGGCACGGTGGGCGACATCGAATCGCTGCCCTTCCTCGAAGCCGTGCGCCAGATGAGCCTGCGCATGGGCCCGAACAACTCGGCCTTCGTGCACCTCTCCTACGTACCGTGGATCGCCGCCGCCGGCGAGCTCAAGACCAAGCCCACGCAGCACACCGCCAAGGAGCTGCGCGCCATCGGCATCCAGGCCGACGCGCTGCTGTGCCGCGCCGACCGCCCGATTCCCGACGACGAGCGCGCCAAGATCTCGCTGTTCTCGAACGTGCCCGAATGGGGCGTGATCTCCATGTGGGACGTCGACACCATCTACAAGGTGCCGCGCATGCTGCACGAGCAGGGCCTGGACGGCCTGATCTGCGACAAGCTGCGCATCAACACGCCGCCGGCCAAGCTGCAGCGCTGGGACGAGCTGGTGTACGAGGTCGAGCATCCGCAGCAGGAAGTCAGCATCGCGATGGTCGGCAAGTACGTCGACCTGTCCGACAGCTACAAGTCGCTGAACGAGGCGCTGCGCCACGCCGGCATGAAGAACCATGCGCGCGTGAAGATCGACTACATCGATTCCGAAACCATATCCCCGCAAGATGTCTCGCGGCTCGCCAAGTACGACGCGATCCTGGTGCCCGGCGGCTTCGGCCAGCGCGGCGTCGAGGGCAAGATCTCGGCCGCCCGCTTCGCGCGCGAAGGCAAGGTGCCCTACCTTGGCATCTGCCTGGGCATGCAGGTGGCCACCATCGAATACGCGCGCCACGTGGCGGGCCTCAAGAACGCCAACAGCACCGAATTCGACCCCGAAACGCCCTGCCCCGTGATCGCGCTGATCACCGAGTGGAAGGACGCCGACGGCACCGTGAAGACGCGCAACGAGAAGTCCGACCTCGGCGGCACCATGCGCCTGGGCGCTCAAAGCTCCGACGTCTCGGCCGGCACGCTGGCCCACAGCATCTACGGCGACGTGGTGACCGAACGCCACCGCCACCGCTACGAAGCCAACGTCAACTACCTCGACGAACTGCGCGCCGCCGGCCTGGTCATCTCGGCGCTGACGCAGCGCGAGCACCTGACCGAGATCGTCGAACTGCCGCAGGACGTGCACCCGTGGTTCATGGGCGTGCAGTTCCACCCTGAATTCAAGTCGACGCCGTGGAGCGGCCATCCGCTCTTCAATGCCTTCATCAAGGCGGCGCTCGACCACAAGGCCCGGAGCGCGGGCGGCGCAAAGAACCTGAAGGCTGTGGCATGAAACTCTGCGGATTCGACATCGGGCTCGACCAGCCTTTCTTTTTGATTGCCGGCCCCTGCGTGGTCGAATCCGAGCAATTGCAGATGGACACGGCCGGCACGCTGAAGGAAATCACTTCCTCGCTGGGCATTCCGTTCATCTTCAAGAGCAGCTTCGACAAGGCCAACCGCTCCTCGGGCACCAGCTTTCGCGGCCCGGGCCGCGAGAAGGGCCTGGAGATCCTGGCCAAGGTGAAGCGCGAGCTCGGCCTGCCCGTGCTGACCGACGTCCATACCGAGGACGACATCACCGAGGCCGCCAAGGTGGTCGACGTGCTGCAGACGCCCGCCTTCCTGTGCCGCCAGACCGACTTCATCCGCGCGGTGGCGCAGTCGGGCAAGCCGGTGAACATCAAGAAGGGCCAGTTCCTTGCGCCGCACGACATGAAGAACGTGATCGACAAGGCGCGCGCTGCCGCCAAGGAAGCCGGCCTGCCCGAAGACAGCTTCATGGCCTGCGAGCGCGGCGCGAGCTTCGGCTACAACAACCTGGTGTCGGACATGCGCTCGCTCGCGATCATGCGCGAGACCGGCGCGCCCGTGGTGTTCGACGCCACCCACTCGGTGCAGCTGCCGGGCGGCCAGGGCACGACCTCGGGCGGCCAGCGCGAAATGGTGCCGGTGCTCTCGCGCGCGGCCGTGGCCGTGGGCGTGGCCGGCCTTTTCATGGAAACGCACCCCGATCCCGCCAAGGCGCTGAGCGACGGCCCCAACGCCGTGCCGCTCAAGCACATGAAGGCCCTGCTCGAGACGCTGCTGGCGCTCGACCAGGTCACCAAGAAGAACGCATTTCTAGAGGACGTCTTTCAATCATGAGCAGTGGTTATGTCATCGCCCACGTCGAGGTCACCAATCCGGCGCAGTACGAGGAATACAAGAAGTGGTCGAGCGCCGCGATGCAGGCGCACGGCGCCGAGGTGTGCGTGCGCGGCGGCCAGGTCGAAGTGCTCGAGGGCGATTGGACGCCTTCGCGCCTCGTCATCCTGAAGTTCCCCAGCTTCGAGAAGGCCAAGGCCTTCTACGAAACGCCCGAATACCTGAAGGCACGCGAAGCCCGTGCCGGCGCCGCGGTGATGCGCATGGTCGCTGTCGAAGGCCTTTGATCAATCGAATCGAGACTGAAAGAAAGAGAAACGCATGAGTGCAATCGTAGACATCGTCGGCCGTGAAATCCTCGACAGCCGCGGCAATCCCACCGTCGAGTGCGACGTTCTGCTCGAATCGGGCACCATGGGCCGCGCGGCCGTGCCCTCGGGCGCATCGACCGGTTCGCGCGAAGCCATCGAGCTGCGCGACGGCGACAAGAAGCGCTACCTCGGCAAGGGCGTGCTCAAGGCGGTGGAGAACATCAACACCGAGATCTCGGAATCCGTGCTCGGCCTGGACGCCAGCGAGCAGGCCTTCCTCGACCGCACGATGATCGACCTGGACGGCACCGACAACAAGGGCCGCCTGGGCGCCAACGCCACCCTCGCCGTCTCGATGGCGGTGGCACGCGCCGCGGCCGAGGAGTCGGGCCTGCCGCTGTACCGCTACTTCGGCGGCATGGGCGGCATGCAGCTGCCGGTGCCGATGATGAACGTCATCAACGGCGGCGCGCACGCCAACAACAGCCTGGACCTGCAGGAGTTCATGATCATCCCCGTGGGCGCGCCGAGCTTCCGCGAAGCCGTGCGCTACGGCGCCGAGGTGTTCCATGCGCTCAAGAAGATCCTGGGCGACCGCGGCATCAGCACGGCCGTCGGCGACGAAGGCGGTTTCGCGCCCAGCGTCGAAAGCCATGAAGCGGCCATCCAGCTGATCCTCGAAGCCATCGACAAGGCCGGCTTCGTGGCGGGCGAGCAGATTGCGCTCGGCCTGGACTGCGCCGCGAGCGAGTTCTACAAGGACGGCAACTACGTGCTCTCGGGCGAGAACCTCACGCTGTCGGCCGGCAACTGGGCCGACATGCTGGCCACCTGGGTCGACAAGTACCCGATCATCAGCATCGAGGACGGCATGCACGAAGGCGACTGGGACGGCTGGAAGCTGCTGACCGAACGCCTGGGCAAGCGCGTGCAGCTGGTGGGCGACGACCTGTTCGTCACCAACACCAAGATCCTGCAGGAAGGCATCGACAAGGGCATTGCCAACTCGATCCTGATCAAGATCAACCAGATCGGCACGCTGACCGAGACCTTCGCCGCCATCGAGATGGCCAAGCGCGCGGGCTACACGGCCGTCATCTCGCACCGCTCGGGCGAAACCGAGGACAGCACCATCGCCGACATCGCGGTGGGCACCAACGCGGGCCAGATCAAGACCGGTTCGCTCTCGCGTTCGGACCGCATCGCCAAGTACAACCAGCTGCTGCGCATCGAGGAAGACCTCGGCGACATCGCCAGCTATCCCGGCCGCGGCGCGTTCTACAACCTGAAGTAGCACGCGAAGCCGGCGGCATGCGCTCGCGCCTCGTTCCACCCATCGTGCTGTTGCTGCTGCTGGTCATCCTGCAGTGGCAGCTGTGGAACGGGCGCGGCAGCGTGCGCGACGTGGCGCAGCTGCAGTCCAAGCTGGCCGACCAGAAGGCGGCCAACGCCAAGGCCGTGGTCAACAACGAGCGGCTGGCCTCCGAAGTCAACGACCTCAAGATCGGCCTCGAGATGGTCGAAGAGCGTGCGCGGCAGGAGCTGGGCATGGTCAAGCCCAACGAAGTGTTCGTTCAGGTCACGCACTGAATATGGCCCCCACGCTCGGCACTGCGTGTCCTCGCTGCCCCCCGAGGGGGCCGCTCGCGCCTTGGGGCGGCCCGGCGGCGCTCGACGCCTGACGCGCTGATGCCCGAGTTCTTCTCGGCCCCCGCATTCGCGCTCTGGGGCTCACCGGTCAGCTGGCTCGAACTCGTGGCGGCGGTGCTGGCGGTTGCGATGGTCGGCTGCAACATGCGCGAGATCCATTGGGGCTGGCCGCTGGCGATCCTCAGTTCGCTGCTCTACGTGGCCGTGTTCGCGCAGGCACGCATCTACGGCGACGCCTCGCTGCAGGTGTTCTTCGCCGTGGTCGCGCTCTGGGGCTGGTCGCAATGGCTGCGCGGCCACCGCGCCGATGGCAGCGCATTGCGCGTGAGCCGGCTTTCGCCGCGCGGCGTGGCGCTGGCACTCGCGGCCTGCGCACTGGCATGGCCCGCGGTCGCGCTCTTCCTGCGCCGCTTCACCGACACCGACGTGCCCTGGTGGGACGGCTTCTCGACCGGGCTCAGCCTCGTCGGCCAGTTCCTGCTCGGGCGCAAGTTCATCGAGAACTGGCTGGTGTGGCTGGCGGTGAACGTCGTGAGCGTGGGTCTCTTCATCCACAAGGGCCTGTGGCTCACGGTCGGGCTCTACGCCGTGTTCGCGGTGCTCAGCGTGGCAGGCTTTCTTGCGTGGCGTGCGCGCATGCACGGCGGGGCGGCAGCGCGCGCATGACGCCCACCTTGCCGACCGGATGCGTGATTGCGCTGCTCGGTGCCGAGAGCACCGGCAAGACCGAACTCGCCCGCGCGCTCGCGCAACGCCTGCAGGAACGCGGCATTGCCACCACGCTGGTGGGCGAATACCTGCGCGAATGGTGCGAGCGCGAAGGCCGCACGCCGCGCCCCGACGAGCAGCGGGCCATTGCAGAGGAGCAGACGCGCCGCATCGAAGCCGCGGCCGCTTCGGGCGTGGTGGTGGCCGACACCACGGCCCTCATGACCGCGGTCTACAGCGAACTGCTGTTCGGCGACACCTCGCTGCATGCCGACGCGCTGGCGGCGCAGGCGCGCTGCGCGATCACCCTGCTGACCGCGCTCGACATCCCGTGGATCGCCGACCCGCTGCGCGATGGCGACCACGCGCGCGAACCCACCGATGCGCTGGTGCGTGCGGCGCTCGCGGGCGCGGGGCTTTCTTTCGCCGTGGTGCACGGCACCGGCAGCGAAAGGCTCTCCAATGCGTGGAACGCCATCAATTCCATTGCCGGCAGCGAAGGCCGGGCCCGCGCACGGAGCCGCCTCGAATCCAAACCCGCTTCCTGGTCATGGCCTTGCGAGAAGTGCTCAGACCCGGAATGCGAGCATCGGCTTTTCAGCGACCTGATCGGACGCCGCGACGACACGCCTTCAACCCCCAGCTCGGAGACCTGATCGATGTTCCCGCCTCGCTTCTCTCGCTTTTGCGGCTTCTTCCTTGCCGGGCTGCTGGCAACGGCTGCCACGGCCGCGCCTGTCGCCGCCACCGTGGAGAACGCCACCACGGCCACCGCCTGCGCCGAGGAAGACAACGTGTCGCTGGTGCTGCGCGGCGAAGGCATCCGGCGCATGCGCATCGAGGCGCTGCAGCCGGCCTACCTCGACAGCATCGGCAACGACGTCACCGCCCCCGACTTCTCGGGCTGCAACTTCGACGGCGGCGCGCATCCCACCGATCCCGCGCACAAGTTCAAGCCGCGCCGCGTGGTGCTGCTCGACGACGCGCAGTGGCGCATCGTCGGCATGACGCTGCCCAGCTTCTGGCGGCCGCAGCAGGTGCCGGTGCGCGTGGGCGCGCGCACGGACCGCGGCTTCCACATGCTGCAGATCTTCCGCAAGGAAGAGGGCAAGGCGCTCGAAGCGCTGGTGCTCTACCCGGCCGACGGCTACTGGCGCATCAAGCCGCTGCCGCAGGCGCGCTTCGGCGACGGGGTGTATGGCTCCTCGTTCCTGCTCGGCCCGGTCGAACAGGGCAGCCGGCCGGTGGTCGACATCGCATCGATCCGCATCGTGCCGAAGCCGCTGGCCATCCACCTGCGCTTCGTCGGCGGCGGCAGCGCCGTGGCCAAGGTGTCCGAGATCAGCCGCGAGCGCACCGCACTCGACGTGACGCTTTCCAAGCCCACGGCGAGCGCGCGGCCCTTTGCCGTGCTGCGCTCGATGTACGTGGCGCCCGACAACGCCGACGTGAGCGAGCTGCGCTGGCAGGAATCGCCCGAGGCCGCGGAGCAGGTGCTGCCGCTGCCCGACGTGAAGACGCTGAACGCCACGCAGGTGCGCTTCGGGCGCAGCCTGCCTTCGCGCCACAACACCAGCGCGCCCGACATCGCGTTCAGCGATTTCGACGGCAAGGTGCCGCGCTGAGCGGAGCGCGCGGCCGGCTCACCGGCGCGCCGAATCTCGCCCCGGTGAAAAGCGTTACTGGACGATCGGGCTGCCCGGGATCTGGTCCGTCGGCGGCCTGAAGATCTGCGCCGCATCGACCGCATCGAAGCGGTACTGCTTGCCGCAGAAGTCGCAGCCCACCTCGATGTCGCCGCGCTCGGCCAGGATCTCCTCGGCCTCCTCGACGCCGAGCCCGCGGATCATCTGCGCCACGCGGTCGCGGCCGCAGGTGCACGCGAAGTGCGGACCCAGCAGGCCCGCCTGCGGCTCGAAGCGCAGCAGCTTCTCTTCCCAGAACAGGCGGCGAAGAATGGTCTCGATGTCGAGCGTGAGCAGCTCGTCGCGCGTGAGGCTGGAAGCGAGGATCGAGATGCGGTTGTAGTCCTCGTTGCGGCCGATCTGGTCTTCGTTGGCCTGGTCGTGGTCCTTGCCGGAAGTGCCGGAAGTGCCCTCGAGGTTGCCCTCGCCCTTCACCGGCAGGCGCTGGATCAAAAGGCCCGCCGCCACCTGGTCGTCCGCCGCGAGCACCAGCGTGGTGTCGAGCTGCTCGCTTTGCAGCATGTAGTGCTGCAGCACGTCGCTGAGCCGGCCGAGCTTCTCGCCCTCCTCGTCGAACAGCGGCACCACGCCCTGGTAGGGCGTCGTGCCCGGCAGCTTGTCCTTGGGGTCGAGCGTGATGGCGCAGCGGCCCTTGTTGTTGACGTTGACCATCTCGGGCAGGCGCGCATCGGCCGGCAGGTCGCCGATCACCTTGGCGGTGGCACGCAGGCTCAGGTCGGGCTTGGCCTCGGCCACGGCCACCTTGACCGGACCATCGCCGAAGATCTGCAGGATCAGCGCGCCGTTGAACTTGATGTTGGCCTGCATCAGCGTGGCCGCGGCCGTCATCTCGCCGAGCAGTTCGGCCACCGGCGGCGGGTAGGCGCCGGTGGCGGTGTTGGAGGCGCGCCGCGCCAGGATTTCCTGCCACGCATCTGTCAGGCGCACGATCATGCCGCGCACCGGCAGGCCATCGAACAGGAATTTGTGCAGCTCGCTCAAAACATCATCCTTCTCTAAATAAGCAGTCTTCGCGCGGAATACCGCGGAACCGGCTCCGCCGGGCCGCTGGTATTGCCCCCTGCAAGGGGGTGGGAGGCCACACGAAGTGGGCAAGCCAGGGGGTTAGCCAATCCTCTTCAAGCCCTTCGCATAGCGAATGGCATTCTTGACGTAGTGATCGGAGCCGTGCCGCAGGCGCGCGGCGTCTTCGTCGCTGATCGTGCGCATCACCTTGGCGGGCGAGCCGAAGATCAGGGAGTTGTCGGGAAACTCCTTGCCCTCGGTCACGACGCTGCCGGCGCCAACAATCGAATTGCGGCCGATCTTCGCGTTATTCAAGACCACCGCCTGGATGCCGATCAGCGAGTTGTCGCCGATGGTGCAGCCATGCAGCATGACCTGGTGGCCGATGGTGACGTTCTCGCCGATGGTGAGCGGGCTGCCGGGGTCGGAATGCAGCATCGACATGTCCTGCACGTTGCTGTTGCGCCCGATGGTCATCTTCTCGTTGTCGCCGCGCAGCACCGCGCCGAACCAGATGCTCGCGTTGTCGCCCAACTGCACGTTGCCGATCACCTCCGCGCTATCGGCGACCCAGGCGCCGGTGCCGAGTTGCGGCGCAACGCCGTCGAGTTCATAGAGGGCCATCGTGGAGTCTCCGGGGGCAAAACCTAGAATTGTAGGGATGCACCCCCGATTGAGCGCGCTGGCCGCGCTGCGACTCACCGACCCTGAACAGAAAGTTGCGGCAACGCGCGCCACTGCTGCCCTGGCCGCTACCAATTCCATAGCGACCGACCCTCTGCGCGTCGTGGGCGATGACGTCGGCGTGCCGGGCCGCCCCGAACGGCCGCTGCGCGTGGCCGCCACCGCCGTGCAGAAGCGCTCGCCCTTCACGCCCGAAGGCCGCGCCGCGCTGATCCATTCGATCTGCCACATCGAGTTCAACGCCATCAACCTCGCGCTCGACGCCGTCTGGCGCTACGACGGCATGCCCGAGGCCTACTACCGCGACTGGCTGCGCGTGGCCGACGAAGAGGCGCAGCACTTCACGCTGCTGCATGCGCACCTGCAGGACATGGGCTGGCGCTACGGCGACTTCCCCGGGCACGACGGACTCTGGAGCATGTGCGAGAAGACCAGGGACGACGTGCTCGCGCGCATGGCGCTGGTGCCTCGCACGCTCGAAGCGCGCGGGCTCGACGCCACGCCGCTGATCCAGGCCAAGCTCAAGCGCGTGAACACGCCCGATGCGCTGCGCGCGGTCGAGATCCTCGACATCATCCTGCGCGACGAAGTGGGCCACGTGGCCATCGGCAACCGCTGGTACCGCTGGCTCTGCGAACGCGCCGGCCGCGACCCGGAGGCGACCTATCCAGAACTCGTGGCGCGCTACGAAGCGCCGCGCCTGAAGCCGCCCTTCAACCTCGAAGCCCGTGGCCGCGCGGGCTTCAGCGCCGAAGAGCTGCGCGCGCTCTCGGTCGGCGGCAGGGACTGAACGGCAGGCCTACGCGGGCCGGGCGTGCACGACCAGCTTGGGCGTGAAGTACTGGAGCACCTCGCCGCGCTGGTTGAGCGTGCGGCAGCGCATCGTGACCATCGCGCGGCCCGGCTTGGACCGCGATGGCGTGATGTCGAGCACCTCGCTCACCACGTGCAGCACGTCGCCGGGCCGCGTCGGCTTGGGCCACTGCAGCTCGCCGCCCGAGCCGATGATGCCTTCGGCCAGCGGAATGCCGCTTTCCACCATCAGCTTCATGGTGAGCGCCGCCGTGTGCCAGCCGCTGGCCGCGAGGCCGCCGAAGAAGGTGGTCTTCGCGGCCTCTTCATCGGTATGGAAGGGCTGCGGATCGAACTGCGATGCAAAGGCCTTGATCTGCGCCACATCCAGCGCATGTTCGCCGCTCTGGAAGCGGTCGCCGACCGACAGGTCTTCGAGGTAAAGCGCGCGCTTGGCGCCCGTGTCGTCAGGGAGTGCCGCCATGGGAGTTCCTTGTAGTGCCTGCGCGCATTCTCGAACTATTCAGATGCGCTCGAGAATCGTGGCAATGCCCTGCCCGCCGCCGATGCATTGCGTGGCCAGCGCATAGCGGCCGTTCTCGCGCGCGAGCAGCGACGCCGCCTTGCCCGTGATGCGCGCACCAGTCGCGCCCAGCGGATGGCCGATGGCAAGGCCGCCGCCGTCGAGATTGATCCTCGCCGCATCGAGGCCGAGGTCGCGGATGCAGGCCAGCGCCTGCGACGAGAAGGCCTCGTTGAGTTCGATCACGTCGAGGTCGGCGGCCTTGAGCCCGGCGCGCGCCAGCGCCTTGCGCGTGGCCGGAATCGGGCCGATGCCCATGATGGCTGGGTCGACGCCCACGGTCGCGAACGCGCGGATGCGCGCGAGCGCCTGCAGGCCGTGCTTCGCGGCGAAGGCATCGCTGGTCACGAGCACGGCGGCGGCGCCGTCGGTCAGCGGCGACGAGGTGCCGGCCGTCACCACGCCATCAGGACGGAACGCCGGCTTGAGGCCCGCCAGCGCCTCGGCCGAGGTGGCCGGGCGGATGCAGCCGTCGGCATCGACCACCTCGCCCGAGGCCAGGCGCACCGGCACGATCTCGCCCGCGAGCCGCCCTTGCGCGCGCGCAGCGGCGGCCTTGCGGTGCGACTCCACCGCAAAGGCCTCCTGGTCGGCGCGGCTCACGTTCCAACGCTGCGCAACGTTCTCGGCGGTCTCGCCCATCGAGATATAGGCATCGGTGTTTTCTTGCAGTTCGGGGTTGGGCGAGAAGTTGAAGCCGCCCTGCGGCACCATCGTCATCGACTCCACGCCCACGCACAGGAAGGCCTCGCCCATGCCCGCCTCGATCTGCGCCGCGGCAATGTGCACCGCCTGCATCGACGAGCCGCAGAAGCGGTTGACCGTCATGCCGCCCACCTCGTGCGGCAGGCCCGCGAGCAGGCCGACGATGCGAGCGAGATTGTTGCCCTGCGAGGCCTCGGGGTAGGCGCAGCCCAGGATGATGTCCTCGAGCAGCGCGGGGTCGAGGTCGGTGCGCTGCAGCAGGCCGCGAACCACGCCGGCGGCCAGCGTGTCGGGGCGCACCTCGGCAAGCGCACCCTTCTTCGCGAAGTGGAAAGGCGAGCGGGCATAGGCGGAAATGACGGCTTTCATGGAAACACTCCTTGGCGAAACCTACCATCCAATCGGTAGGCAACGAGGTCAAAAAATAGGCACGCGCCGCGTGCCCGCGAGGCCGCCCGGCGATCAGCCGGGCAAGGAACTCCTGAGCTGCGCAATGGCTTCGTCGAAGTCTTCGACGCGGCCCGTCATGCGCGATGCGAGCAGCGCGCCCTGGCACACCGAGAACACATAGGCCGCCTGCGATGCAAGCGATGCGCCCTTCTTCTGCCGGGCCGGCGCCAGTGCGCCCAGCACGCCCGTGAGCCACAGCACCTGGGTGTTGCGCAGTTCCTGCACGGCCTGGCGCAGTTCCTCGTCGATGCAATCCCAGCCGGGCGCCAGCGCCCCCGCGGGGCACATGCCCGAGCCTGCCTTGAGCGTGTCGCGGTACATGCGGAAATAGGATTCGAGCGCGTCCTTCGGCGTGCGCACCCGCGCCGCGTCCCAGTCCTTGAAGAGCTGCGTGGCCTGCCGGATCACCGCAATGCCCAGCGCTTCCTTGGTCGGAAAGTGGTGGTACAGGCTCGCCTTGCGGACGCCGACCGCATCGGCCACATCCTGGAAGCTGAAGCCCAGGTAAGAGCGCGTTTCGATCAGGCGGCGCGCCACCCCGAGGATCTGCTCCCGGGTGCTGCCGGCGGCGAGTGCGGTCGAGGGGGCGATGGCGCTGCTCATCTACCTACTATAAGGTAGGGAAATCGGGACCACAAGCCGCAGGGTCAATCGGCCTTGATGTTCGCGGCCTTCACGATGCGCGCATTGCCTTCGAACTCCGAGGCGATCTCCGCAGCGAAGGCCGCGGGGGTGCCGCCGGTCGGCACGTTGTCGGTGGCCGTGAGCTTGGCGCGCAGCTCGGGGCTGGCCAGGGCCTTGTTGATCTCGGCGTTGTACTTCTCGACCAATATGGGCGGCGTGGCCGCGGGCGCGAAGACGCCGAACACCGAATTGATGTTCGCGGCACTGAAGCCCAGCTCGCCCAGCGTGGGCACCTGCGGCAGGCTCTCGAGCCGCGCGGGCGCACCCACGGCCAGCGGACGCAGCTTGCCCGAGCGGATGTGCGAAGTGAGCGTGGGGCTCGCATTGCTCGAGAGAATCTCGAACTGCCCGCCGAGCGCATCGTTGAGCTGCTGGCCGCCGCCCTTGTAGGGCACGTGCGTGATATCGACGCCCGTGGCCGCCTTCACCTGCTCGAGCACGATGTGGCCGAGCGATGCCGGCCCCGAGGTGGCCCAGCGCACCGCGCCGGGCTGCGCCTTGGCATCGGCGATCAGCGCGCGGAAGTCGCGCGCCCTGCTGGCCGGCGTGGCGATCAGCAGCACCGGCGAATACATCACGCTCGCCACCGGCGCGATGTCCTTGAGCGGATCGAAGGGCAGCTTGCCGAGGTGCGGACTCAGCACCAGCGGGCTGATGGCCGAGAAGCCCAGCGTGGCACCGTCGGGTGCGGCCTTGGCCACGGCATCCATGCCGATGGCACCGCTGGCGCCGGCGCGGTTGTCGACCACCACCGTGGTGCCCATCTGCGCGGCGAGCCTGTCGCCGAGCGCACGCGCGACCACGTCGCTGACGCCGCCCGCGGGGTACGCCACGATGAGGCGGATGGTCTTGGGAATGGCCTGGGCCTGTGCGCCGCCGGCAGCGAGCAATGCCGCCGCGACCCAGATTCTTTTCTGCATGAACGAAGTCTCTTTGCTGTTGGTGAAGTGAAGGAACACCGCGCCTTCAGCCGCGCGGGTGGTGCTGCGCATGCAGCTGCTTGAGGCGCTCGCGCGCCACGTGGGTGTAGATGGTGGTCGTGGAGATGTCGGCATGGCCGAGCAGCAATTGCACCGCGCGCAGGTCGACGCCGTGGTTCAGCAGGTGCGTGGCGAAGGCGTGGCGCAGCGTGTGGGGCGACAGCGGCACATGGATGCCGGCCGCGGCGGCCTGCTTCTTCACGATGATCCAGAACATCACGCGCGTCATGCCTGCGCCGCGCGCGGTCACGAACAGGTCGGGCGTCTGCTGCCCGTCGAGGATGGCGGGGCGCGACTCGTCCAGGTAGCGCTCGATCCAGCGCCGCGCCTCGCCGCCGAAGGGCACGAGGCGCTCCTTGCTGCCCTTGCCGAGTACGCGCAGCACGCCGTCGTTGAGGCTCATGTCGATGACCTTGAGCGCCACCAGCTCGCTCACGCGCAGGCCGCTCGCATACATCAGCTCGAGCATCGCGCGGTCGCGCAGGCCAAGTGGGGTTTCCACGTCGGGTGCGGCCAGCAGGTCGTCCACCTGCTTTTCCGACAGCGTCTTGACGGCCCGCGGCATCTGCCGCGCGGGCGCGAGCCGGATGCTCGGATCGGCTGCGATGCGGCGCTCGCGCAGCGCCCAGCGGTAGTAGCGCTTGAACACCGTGAGCCGCCGGTTGGCCGAGGTGGCCTTGCCCCGGGTCGACAGGCGCGCGCCCATGTAGGCCTGCAGGTCGGACTCCTGCGCCGTGTCGAGCGCGCGGCCGCTGCGCTGGCTGCCCAGCCATTGCGCGAACAGCGCGAGGTCGCGGCGGTAGGCGGCCAGCGTGTTCTTCGACAGCCCGTCCTCGAGCCAGAGGGCATCGATGAAGTCGTCGATCTCGGGGGTTTGCGTGGCGGCGGCCTCTGTCATGCGCTGCAAGATATCAAAAAAAGAAAAGCCGCCCGTGGCGCGGGCGGCTTTGCGGAAGGAAAAAGCGGCTCAGTCGAGCTTGAGCTTCTGCTTCACCACCACCTGCTTGTAGACCTCGTATTCGGCCTTGATCTGCGCGGCGAACTGCTCGGGCGTGTTGGCGACGATCAGCGAACCGGTGTCCTCGATGCGCTTCTTCACGGCCGGGTCTTCCACCGCCTTCTTCACGCCGGCGCTGACCTTGTCGACCACTTCCTTCGGCAGGCCCTTGGGGCCGAGGATGCCGTAGTAGGCCATGCGGTTGACCGGCTCGAGCCCCACTTCCTTGAAGGTGGGCACGTTGGGCAGCGCGGCCAGGCGCTGCGGCGCCGACACCACGATCGGAACCAGCCGGCCGCTCTGGATGAAGGGCATGGCCGACGGGATGTTGTCGAACATGATCGGCACCTGGCCGGCCACCACGTCGTTGAGCGCCGGGCCCGCGCCGCGGTAGGGAATGTGCGTGACGAAGGTGTTGGTGAGGCTCTTGTAGAGCTCCATCAGCAGGTGGCCGATGCCGCCGGTGCCCGACGAGGCGTACGAGTACTTTCCGGGGTTCTTCTTGAGCTCGGCCACGAACTCCGCATAGTTTTTGGCCGGGAAGCTCGGGTTGACCGCAATGATGTTGGGCGTGGCCGCAATGTTGATGATCGGCGTGAAGTCGTTGATCGGGTCGTACGGCACCTTGGGGTTGATGGCCGGATTGGCCGCCGTGCTCGACACCGTGGCAACGCCGAGCTTGTAGCCATCGGGCGTGGCGCGCGCCGTTTCGGCTGCGCCCACGATGCCGCCGCCGCCCGCGCGGTTGATCACCACCACCGGCTGGCCCAGCACCTTGCCGAGCGGGTCGGAAATCACGCGCGCCACGATGTCGGTCGTGCCGCCCGGTGCAAAGGGCACGCTCAGCTCGACCGGCTTGTTCGGATAGCCCTGCGCGAAGCTCTGGCCCGCGGCCGCGACCAGCGCGGCGGCTCCCACCATGGCGCCCCATTGACGACGTTGCATCTATAACTCCTTGATTGAATGGTTGATGTCGAAAAACCAAAGCCCCGGATGCTAGCGGCTTCGCACCGCGCTCATGCTGTGGATTACCCATGGTCCGCCACGGTTTATGCTCGAAGCGGTGAACTTCGCACAGCTGCTCTTTCCGGATTTTTCGCTCATCGCCATCGGCTGGCTTCTTTGCCGCTACACGGCGCTCGACCGCCGCGTGTGGGACCAGGTCGAAAGCCTGGTCTACTACTTTCTATTTCCTGTGCTGCTGTTCCACTCGATCGTGCGCAGCCCGCTCGACTTTGCCGCCACCTCGAGCCTGCTCACCGCAGGCGTGGGCATCGGCTTGTGCGGCATCGCGATGGCCTACGCGCTGCCGTTCGTGCCCGGCCTCGGTTCGCACGTCGACCGTCGCGACCATGCGGCGAGCGCGCAGATCGGGTTCCGCTTCAACTCCTTCATCTGCCTGGCGCTCGCCGAGCGGCTGGCCGGTGCGCAGGGCCTGCTGCTGATTGCGGTGCTGATCGGCGTGTGCGTGCCGATGTTCAACATCGCGGCCGTCTGGCCGATGGCGCGGCATGCCGAGAGCGGCTTCGCGCGGCAGCTGGTGCGCAATCCGCTGATCGTCGCCACGCTGGCCGGGTTGCTGGCCAACGTGCTGGGCTTCACCGTGCCGAACTGGGCCACGCCCACGCTCACGCGCATCGGCGCCGCATCGCTCGCGCTCGGCCTGCTGGCCGCGGGCGCGGGCATGCAGTTCGCCACGCTGGGGCGCGGCAAGGTGCTCGCGGTGTCGGTGCTGTCCATACGGCACCTGTTCCTGCCGCTGGTGGCATGGGGCCTGTCGCTCGCGCTGCGGCTGGACGCGACGCAGGCCTCGGTGCTGATGGCGTTTTCCGCCGTGCCCACGGCCTCGAGCGCCTATGTGCTGGCGGCGCGCATGGGCTACAACGGACCGTACGTGGCGGGCCTCGTGACCCTGTCGACGCTGCTGGGCGTGCTGAGCCTGCCGTTTGCGCTGGCGCTGCCGCGCTAGGACGCGTTCGGCGTTTCGGGGCGCTGCGCCAGCGCCCACGCCACGTGCTCGCGCACCAGTTCGCTCGGGTCCGAGGCACGCGTGGCCAGGGCCTCTGCGGCGCCGCTTTCGCCCGCGCGCAGTGCGTTGCCAAGGGCCACGGCGATGTTGCGCAGCCAGCGTTCATGGCCGATGCGGCGGATCGGGCTGCCTTCGGTGAAGCGCAGAAATTCCTCTTCGCTCCAGGCAAAGAGCGCGGCCAGCGACTGGCCGGTGAGCCCCTCGCGCGCATCGAAGTCGGGCAGCGCGCTCTTCTTCGCAAACTTGTTCCAGGGGCAGATCAGCTGGCAGTCGTCGCAGCCGTAGATGCGGTTGCCCATCAGCGGCCGAAGCTCCAGCGGAATCGGCCCGCCGTGCTCGATGGTGAGGTACGAAATGCAGCGCCGCGCATCGAGCCGGTATGGCGCGACGATCGCCTTGGTCGGGCACACGTCGATGCAGGCGCTGCAGCTGCCGCAGTGCGCGGTGACCGGCTCGCTTTCGGGCAGCGCCATGTCGACGTAGATCTCGCCCAGGAAGAACATCGAGCCCGCGCTGCGGTCCAGCACCAGCGTGTGCTTGCCGCGCCAGCCCTGGCCGCTGCGGGATGCAAGCTCGGCTTCGAGCACCGGCGCCGAATCGGTGAAGGCGCGGTGGCCGAACGGGCCCACTTCCTCGGCGATGCGCTCGGCCAGCCGGGCCAGCCGCGCACGCATCACCTTGTGATAGTCGCGGCCGCGCGCATAGACCGAGACGATGGCTTCGCCGGGCCGCGAGAGGCGATCGAACTCCACGGCCTGCCAATCGTCGAGCGGCGTGCCGCGCGGCAGGTAGTCCATGCGCGCCGTGATGACGCTCACCGTGCCCGGCACCAGCTCGGCCGGCCGCGCGCGGCGCGTGCCGTGCGTTGCCATGTATTTCATCTCGCCATGGAACCCATGGGCCAGCCATTGCATCAGACCTTCCTCGGCGCTCGATAAATCGACGCCCGCGATTCCGATTTGGGAGAATCCGAGTTCCCGGGCCAATGCCTGAATACGAGCAACGAGTGGATGGCTGACGATCACTTGCCGATTGTAGAAACGCCGAAGAACGCCGGCCGCACGCTGCACTGGCGCAGCGAAGAAGACACCGACGCCTTCGCGCGCGCACTCGCGGCCTCGCCCGCGCTGCGCGATGCCTTCATTGCGCTGCACGGCGACCTCGGCGCCGGCAAGACCACCTTCGTGCGCCACCTGCTGCGCGCGCTCGGCATCGAGGGCCGCATCAAGAGCCCGACCTATGCCGTGGTCGAGCCGCACGAAGCGCCCGACGGCCTGGCCATCTTCCATTTCGATTTCTACCGCTTCAACGATCCGCGCGAGTGGGACGACGCCGGCTTCCGTGACATTTTCGCGGGTCCGGGCCTCAAGCTCGCGGAGTGGCCAGAGAACGCTGCCGGCCGCACACCAATTGCCGACCTCGCTATTAAAATAGAAGCAATGACAGACGACACACGCAGCGTGACCCTCCTGGCGAACACTCCCCGCGGCAGCACCCTGCTGACGCAGCTCGGCGCATGAAGGCCACCGGCCTCAAGCGGCGCGTGCTGCTGCAGGGCGGCAGCATCGCGCTGATGCTCGGCGTGCACCAGATCGCGCGCGGCGCCACCATCCTCGCAGTGCGCGTGTGGCCCGCGGCCGACTACACGCGCGTGACCATCGAATCCGATGCGCGGCTGCATTCGCAGCAGCTGGTGGTCGGCAGTCCGCCGCGGCTGGCGGTGGACATCGAAGGCATCGATCTCAACCCCGAGCTGCGCGACCTGGTCGGCAAGATCAAGCCGGGCGACCCGTACATCAACGGCCTGCGCGTCGGCCAGAACGCACCCAAGGTGGTGCGGATCGTGTTCGACCTCAAGCAGGCCGTGGTGCCGCAGGTGTTCTCGCTGGCGCCCATTGCCGCGTACAAGCACCGGCTGGTGCTCGACCTCTACCCCGAAAAAGCCATCGACCCGATGGAAGCGCTGATCACCGAGCGCCTGCGCGAAGCGCCGCGCGGCAGCAGCGCCGGCGGCAGCAACGGTGCCGTGGCAAGCGCACCGTCGGTGCCGCCGCCGGCCGCGCCCTCCTCGGGCCTCGCGCCCGACGGCGGGCCGCCGATCCTCGTGCGGCCGTCGCCCAACGTGCCAGCGCCGATCCCCGCGCCCGGCAGCATCGCGCCATCTCCCGCCCGCCCGCCGGCCACGGCGGCCGGGCCCGCACCCGATCCGCTGGGCGAGCTGATGGCGCAGCAGTCGACGCGGCCCGGCCCCGTCGTGCCACCCGCGCCGCCCATTGCGCCTGCCGTACCCGTGGCGCCTCCCGCGCCCCTCGCGTCCGCGCGCGGCAGCGCCACCGCGAGCCGCACCGACCGCATCATCATCGTGGCGCTCGATCCCGGCCATGGCGGCGAAGACCCGGGCGCCATCGGCCCCAACGGCACGCGCGAAAAAGACATCGTGCTGCAGATCGCGCATCGCCTGCGCGACCGCATCAACGCGAGCAGCGTCAACGGCAACCCGATGCGCGCGTTTCTCACGCGTGACGCCGATTTTTTCGTGCCGCTGGGTGTGCGCGTGCAGAAGGCGCGGCGCGTGCAGGCCGACCTCTTCGTGAGCATCCATGCCGATGCATTCACCACGCCCGCCGCGCGCGGCGCGAGCGTCTTTGCGCTGAGCCAGAGCGGCGCCTCGAGCAGCGCCGCGCGCTGGCTCGCCAACAAGGAAAACGAAGCCGACAAGGTCGGCGGCGTGAACGTGGGGAACCACGAAGTGCAGGTGCAGCGCGCGCTGCTCGACATGAGCACCACGGCGCAGATCAACGACAGCCTCAAGCTCGGCGGCGCCATGCTCGGCGAGATCCGCGGCATCGGCGCGCGGCTGCACAAGCCCGCGGTCGAGCAGGCCGGCTTCGCGGTGCTCAAGGCACCCGATATCCCGAGCGTGCTGGTCGAAACGGCGTTCATCAGCAACCCCGAAGAAGAAGCCAACCTGCGCAGCGTCAGCTACCAGGAAAACCTTTCCGATGCGCTGATGCGCGGCATCCAGCGCTACTTTGCGCAGAACCCGCCGCTCGCGCGCAGCCGCCAGCTCTGAGCCCGCGCGCGCCGTGCCGTCCCACGCGGGCCGGCCCGTGGCAACGCACAGGCAGGCGCGGCAGGCTCCTACACGGGGGACCGGCGCCTTTTGTCCATCATGGCTCCATCACTCTAGAAAGGTGGACACCATGATGATGAAGGCACGAATCTGGATTTCCGCTGCAGCGGCAGGCGCGGTCATGGCGCTGGCCGGCTGCGCGTCCGGCCCCAACCAGAACCTGGGCACCGGCATCGGCGCGCTCGGCGGTGCGGCCGTGGGCCACGCCATCGGCGGCAACACCGGCAGTACCCTGGGCGGCGCGGCCATTGGCGGCGTGATCGGCAACCAGGTGGGCCGCAGCGTCGACGAGCGCAACTACTACGAGAGCCAGCGCGCCTATCCGCCGAACACCTATTACCCGCGCAACGGCCCGAACTACTGACCTTTTACCAATCCTGACTCTCTCTCTGCTCGAGCGCGCCATCACTGGCGCGCTTTTTTTTTCCGGTGCCGATCAAGCCTTCGAAGGCAGCTGCGCGCGCGCCTTCTCTGCACGCGATGCGCGCCAGGCACCGAAGATCGCGATCAGGCCCGGCACGAAGATCAGCGCCCAGATGATCTTGTCGAGATGCTCGCGAACGAACGGCAGGTTGCCGAAGAAGTAGCCCGCCGTCGCGATGCCCAGCACCCAGATCAGCCCGCCCACCACATTGAACATGGTGAACTTCGCGCGGCTCATTTCGGCCACGCCGGCCACGAAGGGCGCGAAGGTGCGAATGAAGGGCATGAAGCGCGCAAGGATGATCGTGATGCCGCCATAGCGCTCGTAGAAGGCATGGGCCTGGTCGAAGGCCTTGCGGTTGAAGAAGCGCGAGTCCTCCCACTTGAACACCTTGGGCCCGAAGTAGCGGCCGATGCTGTAGTTGCACTGGTCGCCCAGGATGGCCGCCGCAATGAGCACTGCGCAGGCCAGCGGAAAGCTCATGAGCCCCACGCCGCACAGCGCGCCCACGATGAAGAGCAGCGAGTCGCCGGGCAGGAAAGGCATCACCACCGCGCCTGTCTCCACGAACACGATCAGGAAGAGCAGCGCATAGACCCAGGGACCATAAGCAACGACGAAGGCCTCGAGGTGTTTGTCGACGTGCAGGATGAAGTCGACGAGAAAGCTGATGATTTCCATGGTCGCGGATTATCCTTGCTGCGCGCCGCATGACGTCCCATGACGAATTCGGAGATCCAAGATGACAGGTCGATACATCCAGACCTGTTCTGGCGCCAGCAGCCCGATGTACCTGGCGGCCTGACACGCTGATGCCAGGCTGAAAGGGCTCCCGCGGGCAGCGGCGCGGCGGGGGCAACCCGGCTTCTAGAATGCTCGCGTGAGCGCCCTTCCCTCTTCCATTCCGTCCCTCCAGCGCCGTCCGATCCGCGAACTTCCCGACGAGCTGATCAGCCAGATCGCCGCGGGCGAAGTGGTCGAACGCCCGGCCTCCGTGGTGCGCGAACTGCTCGACAACGCGCTGGACGCCGGCGCGCGCCAGGTCACGGTGCGGCTGGCCTCGGGCGGCGTGCGGCTGATCTCGGTGGAGGACGACGGTCAGGGCATTCCGCGCGAAGAACTCACGGTGGCACTGCGCCGCCATGCCACCAGCAAGATCGCGAGCCTGAACGATCTCGAGACCGTGGGCACCATGGGCTTTCGCGGCGAGGCGCTCGCGGCCATCAACGCCATTGCGGAGCTCAGCATTCTTTCCCGCTTTGCGGGTGCCGACGGCGCCTTTGCGCTCGACGGCCGCACCGGCGAACTGCGGCCGGTGGCCCGTGCCGTCGGCACCACGGTCGAGGTGCGCGAGCTTTTCTTCGCGACCCCCGCGCGGCGCAAGTTCCTGAAGACCGACGCCACCGAACTGGCCCACTGCATCGAGGCCGTGCGCCGCCATGCGCTGGCGCGGCCGGAGGTCGGCTTTTCGGTGTGGCACGACGGCAAGCTGATGGAACAGTGGCGCGCCGCCGACCGGCGCGAGCAGCGCCTGGCCGACGCGCTCAGCGACGACTTCGTGGCGCAGAGCGTGGCCGTCGAGTACATGGGCGGCGCGGTTCGCGTGGCCGGCCGTGCCGGCATTCCGGATGCGGCCCGCTCGCGCGCCGACCAGCAGTTCTTCTATGTCAACGGCCGCTTCGTGCGCGACAAGGTGCTCTCGCATGCCGTGCGCAGCGCCTACGAAGACGTGCTGCACGGCCAGCGCCAGCCCGTGTATGCGCTGTACCTCGAAATCGATCCGTCGCGCGTCGACGTGAACGTGCATCCGACCAAGATCGAGGTGCGTTTTCGCGATGGCCGCGAGGTGCACCAGGCGGTGCGCCATGCGATCGAGAACGCGCTTGCGGCACCGCGCGCGGGCGATGCCGTCACGCCCGCGGCGCCGCAGCAACCCTTTTTCAAACCGAACGTGCCCGCGTCGGGTGCAGCCTGGGCCCAGCCGGGCATCAATTTCGTGGCGGCGGAGCGCGGCGCCGGCGATTTCGAGGCCCTGTGGCCCCAGCGGACCGGCGCCTCGAACCCCGGATCCGGCGCTTCCCCCTGGCCCGCTGCCGAAGCGGCGCCCGCAGCGTTCCGGGCCCCCGCCGGGCTGCCGGCCGAATCGACGGCTCCTGGCGCCCTGTCCACCAATGAGCAAGCCTGGCCCCTGGGCCGCGCGCTGGCGCAGCTGCAGGGCATCTATATCCTGGCCGAGAACAGCCAGGGCCTGATCGTGGTCGACATGCACGCGGCGCACGAACGCATCGTCTACGAGCGGCTCAAGACCCAGCTCGACGGCGCCGCCATCACGAGCCAGCCGCTGCTGATCCCGGCCACCTTCGCGGCCACGCCCCAGGAAGTGGCCACCGCCGAGGCCTGCGCCGCGGTGCTGCCCACGCTGGGGCTGGAAATCACGCCGTTTTCGCCGCGCACCCTTGCGGTGCGTGCGGTGCCGGGCACCCTGGCCGATGGCGATCCGGTGGAGCTTGCGCGCAGCGTATTGGCCGAACTGGCGCAGCACGACGCCAGCACCGTGGTGCAGCGGGCGCAGAACGAATTGCTCTCGACCATGGCCTGCCATGGTGCGGTGCGGGCCAACCGCAGGCTCACGATCGACGAAATGAACGCTTTATTACGTCAAATGGAAGCCACCGAGCGTTCGGACCAGTGCAACCATGGCCGTCCGACCTGGCGGCAGCTGTCGATTCGGGAGCTGGACGCGCTTTTTATGCGCGGCAGATAGCAAATCGGGGCATTTTGAGGGTTTTTCCGGAGTTTTTGGAGGTCATCCGCGAAGCGGGCACGGGCGTTGCATATGTAGAACAAAGTGCCACTTGAGGGCGCTTGGGGGGAAGTGCTGGGGCGCAGTGTCGGCGCGCTCCTTGCTCGAGCATGAACTTTCCGCCGGCTTCGCTGTCCCTCTAGTCCATGAAACGCTGGTCCCTCCTTGCCTCCGTTCTTTCGCTGTGCGCCCTCCTGGCCGCCGGCTGCTCCACATTCGACGAACAGCAGCGCGAGTGGATCTTCCAACCCAGCGACCGCAGCTGGGGCAACACCGCGACCATGACCGAGGGCATGCAGGACGTCTGGATCGACTTCCAGTCCTCCATCACCGGCGAATCCGCCCGCCTTCACGGCCTCTGGCTCGGCGGCGAGCCCGAGACCACCGACCGTCCGGTCATGCTGTACCTGCACGGCGCCCGCTACAACGTGGCCGGATCGGCGCCGCGCATCCAGCGCATGCACGAGTTGGGCTTCTCGGTGCTGGCCATCGACTACCGCGGCTTCGGCAAGAGCTCCAAGGGACTGCCCTCGGAAGAATCGGCGCGCGAGGACGCGCGCGCCGCCTGGACCTGGCTCGCGGCCCGGCATCCGCGGCAGCACCGCTACATCTTCGGCCACTCGCTGGGCGGCGCCATCGGCATCGACCTGGCCGCCAGCGTCAACGACGAGAGCGGCACCATCGTCGAAAGCACCTTCACCTCCATTGCCGACGTGGTGAGCGGCTTCAAGTGGGGCTGGCTGCCGTTCGGCCCGTTCATCACGCAGCGCTTCGAGGCCATCAACCGCGTCAAGGACATCGGCGCGCCGCTGCTGGTGGTGCATGGCACCGCCGACAGCCTGATCAACCCCACGCTGGGCCGCAAACTCTACAACGCGGCCACCGTGCCCAAGCTCTTCGTGCTGGTGGAGGGTGGATCGCACCACAACACCAATTCGATCGGCGAGGCGCAGTACCGCTCGGCGCTCTCGCAGCTGTTCCGCATGAAGCCCGAGACCACGCTGGCTTCGCGCCAAGGGGAAGGCACGCCGGTGCTGCGCGGCACGCCATCGCTGCCGGCCGCACCGGCGTCCCCGCGCACCGATTCGCCCGCCCTGCCGCAGGAAGCGCGCGGCAAGGCCAGCGCCAGCGCGCAGGCGATCTGAAGCTTCCGGTTTTGTTGTTACCCTCGGGCGCTTATGCCGCCCTCCGCTGCCGCCTCCGCCCTTCCTGAAAACCCGACATACATCGCGCTCGCGGGGCCGACCGCCTCCGGCAAGACGGCGGTGGCGCTCGCGCTGGCGCGGGTGCGCCCGGTGGAGATCGTCAGCGTCGATTCGGCGCTGGTCTATCGCGGCATGGACATCGGCACCGCCAAGCCCAGCCGGGCCGAGCAGGCCGCCGTGCCGCACCACCTGATCGACATCCTCGATCCGCGCGAAAGCTACAGCGCCGCCGCCTTCGTGGCCGACGCGACACGGCTCATCGGCGAGATCCGCGCGCGCGGCGCCTTGCCGCTGCTGGTGGGCGGCACCATGCTCTACTTCAAGGCGCTGTTCGACGGCATCGACGCCATGCCCGCCGCCGATGCCGCCGTGCGCGCGCGCATCGACGCCGAAGCCGCCGCGCTGGGCTGGCCCGCCATGCATGCGCGGCTCGCCAAGGTCGACCCCGTGACCGCGGCGCGCCTGGCGCCGCAGGACAGCCAGCGCATCCAGCGTGCGCTCGAGGTATGGGAAAGCAGCGGGCAGCCCTTGTCGAGCTTTCATGCCGGCGAGAGAGACAAGGCAGTGAAGGGATTGGCCGGCGGCGCGCTGTTCTCGCTCGAACCCGCCGACCGCGCCTGGCTGCATGCGCGCATTGCCGAGCGCTTCGACGCCATGCTGGCCGCCGGCTTCCTCGACGAGGTCAGGGCGCTGCGCGCACGCGGCGATCTTTCCACCGAGCTTCCCTCGATGCGCTGCGTGGGCTACCGGCAGGCCTGGGAAATGCTCGACGCATGCGGCGGCGCGCAGCCCGATGCCAAGGCCGTCGGCACGCTGCGCGAGCGCGGCATCGCGGCCACGCGCCAGCTCGCCAAGCGGCAGATCACCTGGCTGCGCAGCATGCCGGCGCGCACCGTCATCGCCTGCGACGCGCCCGGCGCGTTGCAGACCGCTGTTCAACGCATCGCAGGCACCACCGCATGACGCTACGCATCTCGGGGCTCGCCAAGCACTACGGCGACGTGCCCGTCTTCGAGAACGTGACGCTCGGCGTCGAGCCCGGCGAGTTCGTCGCCATCGTCGGCGAATCGGGCGTCGGCAAGTCGACGCTGCTCAACTGCATGGCCGGGCTCGACAGCTGGGACGCGGGTACGGTCACGCACGGCGGCATCGACATCGGCACGCTCGACGGCGAAGCCTGCGCGCTCTGGCGCCGGCGCCACGTGGGCTTCGTGTTCCAGGCTTTCCACGTGCTGCCGCACCTGGACGTGGCGCAGAACGTCTCGCTGCCGCTGATGCTGCTGGGCGGCAAGCGCGATGAAGGCCGCGTCGCGCACATGCTCGATGCGGTGGGCCTGCCCGGCATGGGCGCGCGGCTGCCGCAGACGCTCTCTGGCGGCCAGCTGCAGCGCGTGGCCATCGCGCGCGCGCTGGTGCACCGGCCCGCCCTGCTGCTGGCCGACGAGCCCACCGGCAACCTCGACCCCGGCACCGCTTCGAAGGTGATGGAACTGCTGATCGGCCAGACGCGCGAGCACGGCGCTTCGCTGGTGCTGGTGACGCATTCCGAGAGCGCGGCAGCCCGTGCGGACCGCCTGCTGCACCTCACGGCCGAGGGAATCCGCGCCTGAGCGGGCTACGCGAGCAGCGCCGCGTAGCGCGAGAGGTCGACGTTGCCGCCGCTGACCACGATGCCGATGCGCTGGCCCGCGATGGCCTTGCCCGCAGCAATGGCGCCCGCAAAGGCGAGGCAGCCGGTCGGCTCCACCACGGTCTTCATGCGCTCGGCAAAGAAGCGCATTGCATCGACGAGCTGCGGGTCGGTCACGGTGAAGATGTCGTCCACGTCGCGCTTGATGATGCCGAAGGTGTACTGCCCCAGGTGCTGCGTCTGCGCGCCGTCGGCAATGGTCTTGGGCGTTTCGATGTGCACGATCTTTCCCGCGCGCAATGATTGCTGGCCGTCGTTGCCCGCCTCGGGCTCCACGCCGTAGACCTTGCAACCGGGCGCCAGCGCGCGCGCCGACAGCGCCGAACCCGACAGCAGCCCGCCGCCGCCCAGGCACACGAACAGCTGGTCGAGCGGACCGGTCTCCTCGATGAGTTCCTTCACCGCCGTGCCCTGCCCCGCGAGCACGTCCGGGTGGTCGTAGGGCGGGATCATCGTCATGCCGCGTTCCTGTGCGAGCCGCTTCGTGAGCGCCTCGCGGTCTTCGGTGAAGCGGTCGTACATCACCACTTCGGCGCCGTAGCCCTTCGTGGCCGCAACCTTGGCCGCGGGCGCGTCCTTGGGCATGACGATCACGGCCGGCATCGACAAGAGCCGGGCCGACAGCGCAATGGCCTGCGCATGGTTGCCCGAAGAGAACGCGATCACGCCGCCCTTGCGCTGCGCGGCGTCGAACTTCGACAGCGCATTGAACGCACCGCGGAACTTGAAGGCACCCATGCGCTGGAAGTTCTCGCACTTGAAGAAGAAGCTGGCGCCCCAGCGCTCGTCGGCCGTCTGCGATTGCAGCACAGGCGTGCGGTGGGCGTGGCCCTTGAGCCGCGCGGCCGCGGCGATGACGTCGTCGTAGGTAGGTAGTTGCATGGGCCGAGCTTAGCGGCGGGTTACCTTCTTTTGCAGCCCCCATGGGTAAAAACCCGGGATACGCGGCGGCTCCGGATTCCGTACTCTGTATACAGAGTTCAAGGAAAGCCATCCATGCCCGCCCAGCTCGTCAGCATCGAAGCCGCGCCCGACCTCGTCGACCAGGTCTACCGCGCCCTGCTCGGCGCCATCAGCAGCGGCGCGCTGGCGCCTGGCGAGCGGATCACGCAGGAAGACATCGCGCAGCGCCTGTCGGTGTCACGCCAGCCCGTGCTGCAGGCGCTACGCCTGCTCAAGAAGGACGGTTTCGTGCACGATGCGCCCGGCCGCGGCGTGCTGGTGGCGCCGCTCGATGCCGACTGGATGCGCAAGGTCTACCAGGTGCGCGGCGCGCTCGACGTGCTGGCCGCGCGGCTCGCGGCCGCACAGCGCTTTCGCATCGACCCCAGGCTGCTGGAGCGTGGCCGCCGTGCGGCGCGCGGGCGCAATGTCGAAGCCATGATCGATGCCGACCTGGCCTTCCACCAGGCCATCTACGAGGCCTCGGGCAATCCGCTGATCGGCCAGAGCGCCGGTCAGCACTGGCGCCACCTGCGCCGCGCGATGGGTGCGGTGCTGCAGGCCGAGCCGCAGCGCGAGACGCTCTGGGACGAGCACGAAGCCATCGCCGCCGCCATTGCGGCCGGCCATGCGCAGCGCGCCGCGCAGCTGAGCGAGGAACACGTCGCCCGGGCCAGCGAGGCACTGGGCCGGCGGCTCGCGCAGCAGCTCGCGCGCACCGCATCCACCACCCCCACCCGCAAAGGAGACAAGGCATGAAGTTGACCCCCGAGCAACGCGCGCAGTTCGAGCGCGACGGCTACCTGTTCTTTCCCGGCCATTTCTCGCCCGAAGAAACCAGGGCGCTGACCGATGCGGTGCCCGACCTGTACAGCAAGCGCGCGGCCTTCAACGTGCGCGAGAAGGGCTCGGATGCGGTGCGCACCAACTTTGCCGCGCACCTGATCAGCGAGCCCTTCGCGCGGCTCGCGCGCCATCCGCGCATGGTGGAGCCGGTGATGGACCTCTTCGGCGAAGAGGTCTACATGCACCAGTTCAAGATCAACGGCAAGATGGCGTTCGAAGGCGACGTATGGCAGTGGCACCAGGACTACGGCACCTGGCTCAACGACGACCTGATGCCCACCGAGCGCGCAATGAACGTCGCGATCTTCCTGGACGAGGTGAACGAGCACAACGGCCCGCTGATGTTCATTCCGGGCAGCCACCGCAAGGGCGTGGTGGATGCGAAGCACGACCTCACGACCACCAGCTATCCGCTGTGGACGGTGGACAACGACCTGATCCGGCAGCTGGTGGACCGCGCTGGCGGCAAGCATGGAGGCATCGTCTCGCCCAAGGGGCCCGCCGGCTCGATGATCCTGTTCCACAGCTGCCTCGTGCATGCCTCGGGCAGCAATCTTTCGCCGTTCAACCGTGTGGCGGTGTACCTGAGCCTGTGCGCTGTCAGCAACCACATCCGGCGCCACAAGCGGCCCGAGTACATCGCGCACAGAAACTTCGCGCCCATCGAGCTGCTGCCCGACGACTGCCTGCTCAAGCCCTACCCGGTCGAGGTGCCGTGGAAGAACGGACTGCCCGAGAGTGCCCTGCAGACCTCGCTCGAAGTCCTCGACACCGCGGAGGCCTGACGCCATGAGTCTCTACGCCCGCCTGCAGCAGCGCGCCGCCGAAGGCCGCCCCATCCGCATCGGCCTGATCGGCGCCGGCAAGTTCGGCTCGATGTACCTCGCGCAGATTCCGCGCACGCCCGGCGTTCAGCTGGTGGCGATTGCCGACCTCTCGCCCGCGGCGGCGCGCGCCAACCTCGAGCGCGTGGGCTGGAACCCGGAGCGCGCCGCGGCGGGTTCGGTGCAGGAAGCCCTGAAGACGGGCAGCACCTGGATCACCGACGACTGGCAGGCCGTGACGCGCGAACCCGCCATCGACATCGTGGTCGAGTGCACCGGCAACCCGGTGGCGGCCGTCGAGCATTGCCTGGATGCGTTTGCGCATGGCAAGCACGTGGTCAACGTGACGGTCGAGGCCGATGCCTTCTGCGGCCCGCTGCTCGCGCGCCGCGCGCAGCAGGCCGGCGTGGTCTATTCACTGGCCTTCGGCGACCAGCCCGCGCTGATCTGCGACCTGGTCGACTGGGCGCGCACCTGCGGCTTTCCGGTGGTCGCGGCCGGACGCGGCCACAAGTGGCTGCCGCACTTCACCGAATCGACGCCCGAGACCGTCTGGGGCAACTACGGCCTGACGCCCGAACAGGCGCTGCGCGGCGGCCTCAATCCGAAGATGTTCAACAGCTTTCTCGACGGCTCCAAGCCGTCCATCGAAAGCTCGGCGGTGGCCAACGCCACCGGGCTCACCGTGCCTTCGGACGGCCTGCTCTACCCGCCCGCGAGCGTGGAGGACATTCCCTTCGTCACGCGCCCCCGGAGCGAAGGCGGCGTGCTCGAACGCAAGGGCATGGTCGAGGTCATTTCCTCGCTCGAGGCCAACGGGCGAAAGATCCCCTACGACATCCGCATGGGCGTGTGGGTCACGGTCGAGGCCGAGACCGACTACATCAAGAACTGCTTCGAGGAATACAACGCCCACACCGACCCGAGCGGGCGCTACTTCACGCTCTACAAGCGCTGGCACCTGATCGGCCTGGAGGTCGGCATGTCGGTGGCCAGCGTTGCCTTGCGCGGCGAGCCGACCGGCGTGGCCACCTGCTGGAACGCCGACGTGGTGGCCACGGCCAAGCGCGACCTCGCTCCCGGCGAAATGCTCGACGGCGAAGGCGGCTACACCGTCTGGGGCAAGCTGCTGCCGGCCGAGCGCTCGCTCGGCCTGGGCGGGCTGCCCCTCGGGCTCGCGCACAGCGTCAAGCTGGTGCGACCGGTGAAGAAGGGCCAGAGCCTCTGCTGGGCCGACGTGGCCATGGACACCTCGACCTCCGCCTATCGGCTGCGAAGCGAGATGGAGGCCATGTTCGCCCCCGCCGCGCAGGCCAAGGCGGCCTGAAAGCCTAGGTAGCGCAACCGTTGCGCCGAACGGCAATCGCGTAAAAAATCATCTGCTCGACACGGACGCCGTGTCGAAATGACCGGCTGCGGGCCGTCATTGTGGTGAGCGATCCTGCTCAGCCTCTTTTCCACGATGGAGAGACACCATGCAGTACATGTTGATGTTCTATCAGCCCGCGGCCGAATTCGAACAGCGGAACGACGCGTCCTCGCAGGCCTACCGGGCCAGCTGGGTGGCGTATGCCGATGCGGTGCGCCAGTCGGGCATTTCGCTCGGCGGGCACGGCCTCCTGCCGCCGATGACCGGCACCACGCTGCGCGTGCGCGGCGACAAGCGCCAGGTGCAGGACGGCCCCTTTGCCGATACCAAGGAGCAGCTCGGCGGCTACTTCGTGGTGGACGTGCCGGACCTCGATGCCGCGCTCGAATGGGCGGCCCGCGCGCCCTGCGCGGCCAGCGGGGGCGTGGAGGTGCGGCCGGTCTTCGCGGCCACGGCCATCGCGGCGGCCACACCGTGAACCACCCGGCGGCTCACCAGGCCGCCGAACGTGCGGCGCGCGAGTCGTACGGCCGCCTGCTGGCCATCCTGTCCGCGCGCACGCACGACATCGCCGCATCGGAAGATGCGCTCGCCGAGGCCTTCGCGCGCGCACTGGAGCGCTGGCCGGCCGACGGCATTCCCGCACAGCCCGAGGCCTGGCTGCTGAGCGTGGCGCGGCACCGCAAGCTCGACGCCTGGCGCCACAGCCGCGTGCAGGACGATGCGACGCAGTCGCTGCTGCTCTTGGCCGGCGAGATGGACGACGCCCCTGAGGGCGCGGCCGTGCCCGACGAGCGGCTGCGCCTGATGTTCGTCTGCGCGCATCCGGCCATCGATGCGGCGGCGCGCGCGCCGCTGATGCTGCAGACCGTGCTCGGGCTCGACGCGGCCCGCATGGCCGGTGCCTTTCTCACCGCGCCTTCCACGCTGGGCCAGCGGCTGGTGCGGGCCAAGGCACGCATCCGGGCCGCTGGCATTCCCTTCGAGTACCCGCAGGCGCGCGAACTTCCGCAGCGGCTGCAGGACGTGCAGGGCGGCATCTACGCCGCCTACGGCACCGGCTGGGACGACGTCGACGGCGCCGACGCCCTGCCGCGCGGCCTCACCGCCGAGGCCATCGACCTCGGCCGCATCCTGTGCAGCCTGATGCCCGATGAGCCCGAGCCGCTGGGCCTGCTCGCGCTGATGCTCTTCTGCGAAAGCCGCGCCGCGGCCCGGCGCAGCGAGGCCGGCGCCTACGTGCCGCTCGACCAGCAGGACCCGCTGCGCTGGAACCCCGACCTGCTCGCGGAGGCCGAACGCTGCCTGCGCCGGGCCTCGGAGATGAAATCGCTCGGCCCCTACCAGCTGGAGGCCGCCATCCAGTCGGCCCATTGCGAGCGCCGTGTGGGTGCGCCCGTGCCGCCCGAAGTGCTGGTGTCGCTCTATGAAGGACTGCTGGCGCTGCGGCCCAGCATCGGTGCCCAGGTCAGCCTGGCCTGCGCACTGGCCAATGCGCGCGGCCCCGACGTCGGCCTGCGCGCGCTGGAGGCCATGCCGGCGGCCGAGGTGCAAAGCTACCAGCCGTTCTGGGCCGCCCGCGCGCACCTGCTCGCAGCCGGCGGTGCGCGCGCCGCGGCACGCCAGGCCTACGACCGCGCGATCGGCCTCAGCAGCAACGCCGCCGTGCGCGCCTACCTCAACGCAATGTCGGAACGGCTTTGATCTTCTGGCGCCGGAGCGGTCAATCCTGCGGAGCGGCCACCGCCTCGCCCATCCTCTGCGCATCGAGCCGGCTGCCGCCCTGCGCCAGCGTCACGCCGACCACCGCGTTGCCTTCGCCGCGCCGGAAAGTGACTTCGGCGCCGATGGCCGTGACCGCGAAGCGGTCGCTGCCGATGGGCGTGAGCGCGTTGTAGCCCCAGCCCGCCTCGCGCACCAGCAGGCGGCCGCTGCGCACCGCAAAGCCCAGCGTCTTGGCCCTGTTGATGCGGAACTCGCCTTCGTAGTCCGCAAGGCGCTGCGGATCGATCGGCACCGGGGCGGTCGGCACCGGATAGCGGCTCTTGCCGATGGCCAGCATCACGGACTGAAGCGACGCGCGCGCATTGCTGCCGAGCACGATCAGCGCTTCTGCGGTGTCGGGCGCAAGCAGCCACAGCGTGCGGTAGCCCTCGGTCACGCCGGCGTGGTAGTAGGTGCGCCGGCCGCCCTCGGGGCCGCGCACCATCACCGCATAGCCGATCTCGGCGCCTTCGTAGCGCGCGAGCGGCGTGAGCATGCGCACGGCCGCGGGGCCCAGCGGACCGCTGGCGCCGGCGAGGATCGCGCGGCTCAGCGTGAGCATGTCGGCCGCCGTGGAACGCAGCGCGCTGGCCGGCGCATAGGCCGCTATGTCGAGCAGCTGCTGGCGACGGTCGCCGGCAAAGGCCGGTGCCATGCGCGAGGCCTTGTCGCCGAGCTGGATCACCGTGTCGTTCATGCCCAGCGGCTCGGTGATGCGCGCGCGCACCAGCTCGCCCCAGGTGGTGCCGAGCCGTTCGGCCAGGACCTGGCCCAGCAGCGCCATCCCGAAATTGCTGTACGCCGCTTCGCAGGGCGGCGCCGGCGCCGTGAGCCGGATGCGCGACAGCGCATCCCAGAACGCCGCCTTGTCGAAGGCACGGAACTGCGCGGCCAGCGCGGGCCCGCCGGCCACGCCATCGGCCATCACGGGCATGCAGCCGGTGTGGGTCACGAGTTGGCGCAGCGTCACGGAGGCCACCGCGGGAGAGAGCGGCGACGCCAGCCTGCCGGCGAGCAGCTGGCCCACGGTGTCGTCGAGCTTCACCTCGCCACGCTCCACCGACTGCGCCAGCAGCAGGCCCGTGAACACCTTCGTCACGGAGCCGATCTCGAACATCGGCTGCTCGGCGCTGTTCGGCTCGATGGCGCGCGGCGCCGCAGCGGGCTCCGGGTTGTGCGCCATGCCATAGGCGGCGTTGCCGCCGCGCAGCACGCCGACCACCAGCGTTCCCCTTTCGGCGCCCAGCGCCGTCTTCGCGATGGCGGCGGGTTCGCTGGCCAGGGTGATGGGCAGCGGCTGTGTCCATGCGGCGGCGGCCGGCAGCAGGGCAGCAAGCCAGGCGGCCGTCCATCGGCGGGCCAAGGCGGAGCAAGAAAGCCGCATCGTGGAATTCCCCAGGCATCGAAGAGGCGCCATGGTGCCACGGCCGCGGAACTTCGCGCGCGCCGGCCACAATCGCGGCATGCGTGCCTTGCTCTCCACCTTCTCATGGCAGGAACTGCGCCACCATCCCTGGCGCAACGCCGCGGCCGTGCTGGCCGTGATGCTGGGCGTGGCGCTCGCGTTCTCGGTGCAGCTGATCAATGCTTCCGCGCTCGATGAATTCTCGAGCGCCGTGCGCTCGGTCAACGGCCAGCCCGATCTCGAAGTGCGCGCCGTGCAGGGCAGCTTCGACGAAGCGGTGTTTGCACGGCTCGCGCAGCATCCGCAGGTGGCGCTCGCGAGCCCGGTGCTCGAATTCCAGGGGCTCGCGCTGGCCGGCGAACGCCAGCTGCCGATGCGCGTGATCGGCATCGATGCGCTGGCGCTGCCCACCATCGCGCCGGCGCTGATGCCGCAGCCCGGCAGGAACGCCGCGCGCTTTGCGATGCTCGCGCCGGGCCATGTGTTTCTCAACGCGGCGGCGCGCAGCGCGCTCGGGCTCCCGGCCGAAGCAACAGAAGGCCGCGTGGAGACGGTGCAGCTGCGCACGGGCGGCGGCGCCTGGCAGCGGCTCGAGGTGGCAGGCCACGTCGCCGCCGGCGGCGCGGCGCTGGCGGTGCTGGACATCGGGGCCGCGCAGGACCTGTTCGACAAGCTCGGCCAGCTCAGCCGCGTCGACCTGAAGCTCGCTCCCGGCACCGACCGCACGGCCTTCACTGCATCGCTGCAGCATTCACCGGGCTGGCCTGCCGGCCTGCAGTTTGCCGAGCCCGGCGATGCGGCCGAACGCGTGAGCAATCTCTCGCGCGCCTACCGCGTCAACCTGACGGTGCTCGCGCTGGTGGCGCTTTTCACCGGGGCCTTCCTGGTGTTCTCGGTGCTCGCGCTCAGCGTGGCCAAGCGCGCGCAGCAGTTCGCGCTGCTCGGTGTGCTGGGCCTGACGCCGCGCGAGCGCTTGCGCCTGGTGCTGGTCGAATCGCTGGTGCTGGGCCTGATCGGGAGCGCCGCCGGCCTTGCGCTGGGCACGGCGCTCGCGGCCTTCGCGTTGCGCGTGCTCGGCGGCGACCTGGGCGGCGGCTACTTCGAGGGCGTGGCGCCCACGCTGCACTGGAGCAGCGGCTCGGCGCTGCTGTACGGCGGGCTCGGCGTGCTCGCGGCGCTGGTGGGTGGCTGGTGGCCCGCGCGCGCGGCGCAGGCGCTGCCCGAAGCGCAAACGCTCAAGGGCCTGGGCGCCGCACCCGTGCAGAGCCGCAGCCACTGGCCCGCGCTCGGCCTCATTGCCGCCAGCGCGGCACTGGCCAACATGCCGGCTGTCGGCGGCATTCCGATAGCGGCGTATCTCTCGGTGGGCTGCCTGCTGGTGGGCGGCATCACCGCGCTGCCCTGGCTCATTGCGCTGCTGTACGACCGCGTCGCGCCTGTGTTCGCAGAGCGCGTGCTGCCGATGCTGGCCATCGAGCGCGCACGGCGCATGCGCGGCACCGCGGCCGTGGCGGTGAGCGGCGTGGTCGCGAGCCTGAGCCTTGCAGTGGCGCTCACGGTGATGGTGGCGAGCTTTCGCGATTCGGTTACGCATTGGCTCGACGTGGTGCTGCCGGCCGACCTCTATGTTCGTGCCACCTCGAGCGGCCGCTCCGGCAATTCGGGCACCCAGAGCAGCAGCGACACGGCCACCTTCGCGCCAGCCTTCGTGCAGGCGCTGGCACGGCTGCCGGGCGTGGAACGCATCGGTACGCTGCGAACCCGCTCGCTGCAGCTCGACCCCGCACAACCCGCGGTCACGCTGATCGCGCGAAGCCTCGAGGGCGGCGCCTCACAGGCGCTGCCGCTCGTGGGCCCCGCGCTGCCGGTGCCCGCCGGCCAGGTCGGCATCTACGTGAGCGAACCGATGGTCGAGCTGTATGGCGCGAAGCCGGGTTCGCTGTTCACGCCGCTGTCGTCGGCATTGGCCACCACGAACGCCGCCCCAACTGCGTTCTTCGTCGCGGGCGTGTGGCGCGACTATGCGCGGCAGTTCGGCGCCATCACGATGGACGCGCGCGACTTCGAGCGCCTGACGGGCGAACGCAACGTGAGCGACGTGTCACTGTGGCTCGCGCCCGGCACGTCCGAGGGCGCGGTGCAGGCCGCGGTGCGCGAGCTGGCGGCCCGCGGCGGCTCCGATTCGACTGCGACGAACGTCGAGATCTCGTCGGTCGGACAGATCCGCGCCACCTCGCTGCGCATCTTCGACCGCAGCTTTGCGGTGACCTACTGGCTGCAGGCCGTGGCCATTGCCATCGGCCTGTTCGGCATTGCCGCGAGCTTCAGCGCGCAGGTGCTGGCGCGGCGCAAGGAGTTCGGACTGCTCGCGCACCTGGGCTTCACGCGGCGGCAGGTGCTGGCGGTGGTGGCCGGTGAAGGCGCGGCGTGGACCGCGATCGGCGCCGTGGCGGGGCTCCTGCTCGGGCTCGCGGTGTCGGTGGTGCTGGTGAAGGTGGTCAATCCACAGAGCTTTCACTGGACGATGGATCTGCTGGTGCCCTGGGGACGGCTGCTGGTGCTCTGCGCTGCCGTGGTTGCCGCGGGGACGGTCACTGCGTGGCTGGCGGGGCGGGCTGCTGCGGGGAGGGATGTTGTTTTGGCTGTGAAGGAGGATTGGTAGAGGTTTGGTTTCGGGGCCGGGTCTCGCCCCGGCGGGCGACTCACTTTCTTTTGCTTCGCCAAAAGAAAGTAAGCAAAGAAAAGGCGACCCCTACTGTCTGCGTCCCTCCGCTTCGCTACGGGAAACCTGCGGTGCTCGATTCCGGCGGGGGTCCGCAGAACTCGCTTCGCTCAAACAGCTGCGGCCCTGATCCCGCCTCCATCTGCGCTCCTCGGCGCATACAGAAGGGGTGGGAGCGGGCGGCCTTCGCTCTCGCTCGGCCCCAAGACCAACAGCCCAACTCAATATCAACCACCGCAGGCGCTACGCGCCTGCGGTGGCTTGGTGGCCGAGCGAAGCAAAGGCCCGTGTGGTTTGCCCTCCCCTCTGTATGCGCCGAGGAGCGCAGCGTTTCGCGGATCAGGGCTCGCAGCTGTTTGAGCCGAAGGCGAGTTCTGCGAGACCCCGCGAAACGCGAGCACC